>NZ_CALUWV010000006.1 GCF_944324575.1 uncultured Mailhella sp.
GTGGAAGCGGTGTACAATGACAAGAATCTCGGCCGCAACCGTGCGGAAGTGAAGAATATCGTTGAAAATCTGCTTGCACTGATGAAGCAGGCCATCAAGAAGGATGACGCGCTTCTCATCAGCGGTTTCGGGAAGTTTGAAGCCTACGACAAAAACGCCCGCAAGGGACGCAACCCGCAGACTGACGAATCCATCACTCTGCCTCCGCGCAAGGTGGTGGTGTTCCGTCTCTCCCGCAAGTTCCGCATGGAACTCAACGGCGGTGAAGAGGCGTAGTCCAGGGCGGTGTCCCGTGCAAGAAGGGCCTGCTTCGGCAGGCCTTTTTTCGTGCCTGAAAGAGGGCTCATGCCTGTACTCCCGCCTGTTTTTGAGCTAGAGCAGTGTTACAGTTGCGGCGCGCCGTTGCAAGTTCCGCCGCTGCGCCGGCCGTGTGCACGGAAGTTTTGGGCAACGCCATGCCGCGTCTGCCCCAGGTGTGCCGCTCCGGCGCGGAAATCCTGGCTTTTGAGCCAGCCATGGAGAGTGTGTCATGTCTGTTCCCGTCATAAACGCCGCCGAGTGGACGGCAAAGCTCATGGAGCTGCCGCGCAGGGGCGCGGCCAGTGTCACGGCCTTTTACGAACATCGCATGGGAGCGATCTGCCGGGATCCCCGTCTGCTGCTCGTGCCGCTGGACGACCATATGGTGCACCGCGGCGACGCCATTTTTGAAAGTCTTACCTTTCTTGAAGGCCGCATCGTGCAGCTCGACGCCCATCTTGAACGCATGAAGCATTCCGCCTCCACGCTGTCGCTGCTTCCGCCCTGTCCGTGGGAAGAGGTACGCTCCCTCATGCTCGACGTGGCAAAGGCCGGAGGCGAACCGTACGGCGGCCTCAAGGTGCTGCTCGGTCGCGGCTGCGGCGGGCTCGGCGTAGATCCTGCGGAATGCCTGGAAAGCAGTCTGTACATCGTGGCCACCCGCGGGAAGCCTCTTCCCGGGGCTTTCTGGCAGAAGGGGCTTACGGCGGCACGAAGTGCGATTCCGGCCAAGCAGGAGTGGCTTGCCCGGATAAAGTCCACCAACTACCTCGCCAATGCGCTCATGGCAAAGGAAGCCCGGGAACAGGGCGTGGACCTCACGTTTTCCTTTGATGACGACGGTTTTCTTGCCGAGGCGGCCATTGCCAACGTGGCGCTGGTGGACAGGGAAGGCCGCATGCTCATGCCCAGGTTCCGTCATGCGCTTCCTGGGACCACGGCCATACGCGCCATGGAGATCGCAAAATCCTTCATGCCCGTAGTTATCACTGATATCACTGAAGAAATAGTAGAACAGGCCTCCGAGATTCTGGTACTTGGTACTACATGCGAGTGCGTGGCGGTCACGCACTACAACGGCAAGCCTGTAGGCGACGGCCGTCCCGGTCCCATGGCGGACAGGCTGCGCCATCTGCTGCATGACGCTCTTGTGACCGGAGGCGTGCCGTTCCTCCAATGATCAACAAGTGAGGAACTTATGCGCATCAAGACTCTGTTCACCGGTTTCTGCTGTGGTATCCTTCTGGCTCCCGCAATGGCTTTTGCTGCCGATTCCGCTCCCGCTCCCAAGGCGGAGAAGCAGACGGTGGCCGACACTCCCTTCGTCATTGTGGCTCCCAGCGAGGAAATCGTGGTCACCTTCCCGCTGTTCGTCGTGGAACGCGGCGTGGTGGAAAGCGTTGACGTCAAGAAAGGTACCTTCACCCTCAAGGACAAGCAGGGCGAAGTTTCCACCATCAAGGTGACGGACAACACGCTGGTGGAAAACGTGTACGCCGACATCTTCACCTGGGACACCAAGAAGGGCATCGCCGACCTCAAGAAGGGCGACAAGGTGCGCGCCCGCGTGTTCCCCGGCGATGACGGTCAGCCTTCTTCCGCCATTTCTCTGGACGTGTATAAGTTCTGATCGGTCGGTTTTCGTCAGTCATGAAGGCCGGAGTCGTCCCGTCTGCGGGAGACCCGGCCTTTTTGCGTTTCTCCGGCATGACACGCTTCCGGAAAACGGAGCCTTTTGGAAAGGCAAGGGCTTTGCAGAGGAAGAATTTCGGGCACTCGGCAGGCTACAGCATGTTCACAGGATCGAGGTCGAGGGAGATTCTGAGCTCGTGAGGCATGTTGCCGAGGGCTCTCAGGGCGAGCGCGTAGGCCTGACGAACGTGCTGCCAGGAATCGGCCTTCATGAGGCACTGAAAGCGCATGCGGCCCTGAATACGGGAGAGCGGCGCAGGAGCCGGGCCGAGCACGGTGAGACCGAGGGCGCGACCGTGGGAGCGAATGGCCGAGGCAAAGGCGTTCACACGGCTCTGTCCATCCTTCCAGTCCCACGGATAGGAGACCCTGACAAGCGCCAGCTTGACGAACGGCGGGTAGCGGCGCTGCCTTCTCAGGGCGATTTCATGTTCATAAAAGCCTTCGTAGTCGCCTGTTTTCACGAAGTCCCAGCAGTAGTGATGAATGTCTCTTGTCTGAATGAGCACACGCCCCGGTTTCTCGCCTCGTCCGGCGCGTCCCGACGACTGCACGAGAAGCTGAAACGTGCGTTCCGCCGAGCGGTAGTCGGGCATATTGAGGCCCATGTCGCCGTCGGCCACCACGGCCAGGGTGACGTTGGGAAAGTGATGCCCCTTGGAGAGCATCTGCGTGCCCACGAGCACCTGCGCTTCCTGCCGGGCAAAGGCGGCAAGTATCTCTTCCATGCGCCCGGGACGGCTCGTGCTGTCTCGGTCGAGCCGGAGCACGCGGCCTCCGGGGGGAAGCGCCCCGGCGAGTTCTTCCCCGGCAAGGCTTTCTTCCAGCTTTTCCGTGCCTTCCCCCATGGGCAGGAAGTTCAGGCCGCCGCATTTTTCACAGGGCGAGGGAAAGGGGCGCGTGTGCCCGCAGTAGTGGCAGACAAGCTGTTCGCGCTTTTTGTGATAGGTGAGGGCTATGTCGCAGTTGGGACATTTTGCCACGGTGCCGCAGTTCAGGCAGTACATGAGCGGCGCGTAGCCTCTGCGGTTGAGCAGCACCACGGCCTGTTCGCCGCGCTGCACGGTCTCTCTGAGCGCTTCCACGGCCCGCGGGGAAAGAAGCTTTGAGGCCGGCTGATCCTTGATGTCCACAAGCTCTATGGCGGGCAGTGTGCCGCCTCCCGTGCGGTGCGTCAGCCGTGAAATGGGGAAGAGCCCCTCCTTGGCCGCGTGAAAGGTCTTGATGTCCGGCGTGGCCGAACCGAGTATGAGCAGCGCCCTGTGTCTGCGTGCCCGCTCCCAGGCTACTTCCTTGGCCTGATAGGGAAGGCGGTCTTCCTGCTTGAAGGATCCGTCGTGCTCTTCGTCCAGAACGATGGCTCCGAGCGGCGGTACGGGCAGAAAGAGCGCGGAGCGCGTACCGATGATGAGACACGGCTCCCTGCGCGCGGCGAGACGGCGGAAGGTACGCTCCCGCTGCTGCTGGCTCTGGTAGCCGTGATAGAAGAATATGGGCATTCCGGGAAAGCGCTGTTCGGCATCCCGGCGCAGCTTGAGGGCTATGGCTACTTCCGGGGCGAGAATGAGTGCGGAGCGCCCCCGTTGAAGGCAGGCGTGGGCGAGTTCCAGATACACGGCGGTCTTGCCGCTGCCCGTGATGCCGAAAAGAAGATGGGCAAAGGGGCGCTTTTCATCCCGCGCAAGGGCGTCCATTTCTCCGCAGTATTCGTTGAGGGCCGCCTGCTGCTCGTCTGTGAGCTGGAAGGGGGGCTCGGGCGGCGGCAGAAGCTCCTCGCCTAGTTCCGCCTCCTCTTCGTCGGGCGCAGCAGGACGCAGCTCCACGAGCTTGTTTTTGATGAGCGCCGTGAGGGTCTGGGCGCTGCCTGGCAGAGCCTCGCGCAGCCTTTTGCGAGGCACCACGCCGTTTTGCAGCAACCAGTCGAGCATTTCACGCTGCTTTACGGCGTTGGGGCGCACCGGCCACGGCGGATCGCACGCAAGGGCGCAGAGCTCGCCGTCGGCGGCATCTTCGGCCAGCATGAGAACTTCCGCCCGTCCGTGCATGAAGTCCCGCGCAAGAGAAGTCCGCTCTTCGGCGTCCATGGCGGGAATGTCGCGCAGGGCGAAAAGGCGCGGCTTGCGTCCTTTTCCGTCGATGTCCGGCAGAAACTGCCGTACGCGTATGCGCGCGGTGACTCTCAGTCCCTGGGGCAGAAGGTTGCCGAGTACGCGTCCCGGAGAGGAGTACTGACGCGCGGCAAGCTGTTCCACGGTTTCCATGTAGTCCTGCGGAAGAAGCGGCGCAAGCTCCAGCGGCCAGGTGATGGGGCGCAGGGTGATGTCCCCGTTTTTTTTCATACCGTGCTGCCCGGAGGAGCAGTCTTTCAGGGCATTCTTGTCGTCGTCGGCAAATACGGCCGTGACGACGCCCGCGCGTATGGCCCCGCTGCCGAGCGGCACGGCCACGCGAAGGCCGATGCGCCACGGAAAGTCGGGAAATTCTCCGGGCGTCAGATAGCTCAGCGTGGCGTAGGGCGGCGTGCAGAGGGCGACATGGCAGATCATCGTTCTGTCCTGTTCAGATTCCGCGTGAAAACCTTGGAAAGTTGCGTCGTCTCCCGGAGGCGAGAGGCGTAAGCATGGGGACGGGCCATGGGGGCGAAACCCGAAGCGCTGAGCGAAGCCCCTTCGGAGAAAAATCCGCTCGGCAGCGGGAATAATGGGCTCGACGCTTCAGCGTGCGGAAACGTCAACCCTTGAAGACGAAGAAGGCCCCGGCCACGATGAGCGCAAAGCCCACGGCATGATTCCACGTAAGGCTTTCTCCGAGATAGAGTGTGGAGAATATGCCGAATATGGTCAGGGAAATGACTTCCTGAATGGTCTTGAGCTCGGCGGCGGAAAAATAGCCGTAGCCCACGCGGTTGGCGGGAACCTGAAGGCAGTATTCAAAGAAGGCTATTCCCCAGCTCACGAGAATGGCTCCCACAAAGGTGAGGGAGTGATGACGCAGATGCCCGTACCAGGCATAGGTCATGAAGATGTTGGAGCCGATGAGCAGAAGGACGGTGATGACGGGAACGGGCAGATGAAGATTCATGACGGCCTCGCCGTATCCTTGCGGCAGGTGGAAAAAGAAAGGGGAGCATGCTCCCCTTTGTCGATATGGCATGGCCGGGCCGAAGCCCGGACGACTACAGGTCGAATTCCTTGTGCAGGACGTTGACCGCAAGTTCGAGGTCGGCTTCATCCACCAGGCAGGAAATCTTCACTTCCGAGGTGCTGATCATGATGAGGTTGATGCCGGCCTTGTAGAGCGCGTCGAAGGCGCGGCTGGCCGCGCCGCTGTGATTGCGCATGCCCACGCCGACCACGGACACCTTGGCGATGTTGGAGGAATGTTCGATGCTGCTGCAGGCGGGAGCAGCCTTTTCCAGCACGTCGAGGGTACGCTTCAGATCCTTGCGGGACACGGTGAAGGCCATGTCGGTGACGCCGTCGCGGCTGGCGGTCTGAATGATCATGTCCACCACGATGCCCGCATTGCCCAGCGGGCTGAAGATGCTGGCCGCAGAACCGGGTCTGTCGTGCACGTCGCGGAGCGTGACTCTGGCTTGATCCTTATCAAATGCGATGCCCGAAACGAGCACGGACTCCATCATGATGTCCTCCTTGGTGACCAGCGTGCCCGGATCGTTCGAGAAGGTGGAACGAACCCGGACGGGAACATTATATTTTTCGGCGATTTCTACGGAACGTATCTGCAGGACCTTGGCGCCCATGGAAGCCATTTCCAGCATTTCGTCGTAGCTGATGCGCTCCATTTTATGGGCGTCCTTGCACATGCGCGGATCGGTGGTATACACGCCGTCCACGTCGGTATAGATGTCGCAGCGGGTCTCGTCTCCGAGAGCGGCCGCTACGGCAACGGCGGACGTATCCGAACCTCCGCGGCCGAGTGTGGTGAGACGCATGTCGGGCGTGCGGCCCTGGAATCCGGCCATGACGACGACGTCATAGGTCTTGAAGGCCTCTCTGATGGTGTCGGCGTCGATGGTGTCGATACGGGCGTTGCCGTAGGCATCGTCGGTGACGACGGGCAACTGAAAGCCCAGGAAGGAGCGGGCCTTCACGCCGGAGTCGCGCAGGAGCATGGAAAAAAGCGCCACCGATTCCTGTTCGCCGGTGGTGAGCAGAACGTCGAGTTCTGCGGGATCGGGTTCGTCCGACCACTGATAGGCCCTTTCCAGCAGGCTGTTGGTCTGGCCGTAGCGGGCGGAGAGAACCACCACTACTTTGTAGCCTTCCTCAAGCGCGGCAAGTACCTTGGTGCGCACCTTTTTCATGCACTCCAGGTCGGCGACGGAGGAACCTCCGAATTTCTGCACAAGAATACGCATAGGACATCCTGAAAAAAGGAGATAAGGAACGGTTAAGCCTCGTGGGCGGACAGAAAACGTTTTTCAAGCCGGCCCATGAGCTCGCTCAGAAGCTTTTCAGCCGCTTCGCCGCGGGCTTCAATCGTTGCCAGCCGAAAAGTTTTGCATGATTCCTCAGTCTTGTCCAGAGCTTTTGCCCCGTTTCCCCGCACCGGCGCAAGATGAATGTCGAGTCTTTCCGGCGCGTAGTGGTCGGCGGCCAGATACTGAGGCCATTCGAGGATGAGGAAGGGATCGCCTTCATCCAGCATTTCTTCCATTTCTTCGGGAAGCGTCGCGCCTTCGGAGAGGCGGTAGAGATCCGCGTGCAGCACTTCGGGGCTTGTGGGGTACACGTTGCACAGCGTGAAGCTCGGGCTTGCCACTTCGGCGTTTTGGCCGCCGGGCAGCGCAGCCACGAAGCCCCGCGTGAAGGTGGTCTTGCCTCCGCCGAGTTCGGCGAAGAGGTAGAGCGTGCGAAGAGACGAGGCAGTCATGGCCTGCGCCAGCATGGCGCCAAATTCCATGGTGTCTTCGGGGCTTTTCAGAAGGATGGGCATGATTCCCCCGTTTCGCCTGCCAGACCGAGCACGGCGGGCAGGGTGTTGGCTATGTCATGCGGGCCGTTGCCGCGCATGGGAAATTCATATGAGAGGCGCATGCCCGCAAAGGCGTGGAGCCATACGCCGAGCGTGGCAGCCAGAGAGGCAGGGCAGCTGCGGGCGAGCAGGGCGCCCGTGAGACCGGCGAGCACGTCGCCGGAACCGGCCACGGCAAGCTGAGGCACCTGCCAGGGCGAAATGACGGCAGGTTCTCCCGGGCAGGCAATGAGCGTGCCTTCGCCCTTGAGCACCCATACGGCGGGAGCAAGGGAGGCAAGCGCCTTGAGGGCGGCAAAGCGGTCGGCCTGCACGTCGCGTACGCTCATGCCGAGGAGCGTGGCCGCCTCGCCGGGGTGCGGCGTAAGCACGTCGCAAGGGCGAAGCTGCGAGAGAAGCTCCGGCTCCTTGGCCAGGGCGAACAGGGCGTCGGCGTCCAGAACCATGGGGGGCCTGCAGGAAAGGCGCATGAGCGCTCGGGTGAACGCAAAGGCTCCTTCACTGCGCCCGAGTCCGGGACCGAATACCAGCGCGCCGTAGGTGGGCAGCACGTCGGCGATGACTTCTGCATCCTCTGCGCACCAGTCGCCGTCCTGCGCATGACCGGAGAGGGCGCGCAGGGTCAGGGCCGGCATGGAAAGTCCGGCGGCGTCGAGCACGTTTTTCGGGCCGGCCAGCGTGACGAGTCCGGCGCCTGCGCGAAGCGCCGCCCAGGCCGCAAGACAGGGCGCGCCCGTGTAGGCGGCGCTTCCTCCTGCCACGAGCACCCGTCCGGCCGCGCCCTTGTGGGCCGGACCTCGGGAAGACGGTGTTGCCGGACGTTCGAAAAGCTTTTCGATGCGGGCGGATACGCCGTGCTCCAGCCTATATGGCGCGCCGCGGTCGAACGAGCGGGAATCGGCGGCAATCCAGGTGCGGAACGAGGGCGGGTTTTCTTCCTGCACGCGCCTCGGCATGCCTATGGGACGCACCTCGAGCGTGCCGGTGAACTCCTGTGCTTCGGGAAGAAGCAGGCCGGGCTTGGCAGCCTGAAAGGTGACGGTGACGTGGGCGCGTACGGCAACTGGCGAGGGACGGCCCGTGCGGGCGGAAAGGCCCGAAGGAATGTCGACGGCAAGAACGAGGGGCGCGTCGAGGTCGTTCAGCCTGTTTATGAGCCTTTTTTCCTTCTCCCTCAGCTCGCCGTGAAAGCCGGTGCCGAGAAGACCGTCCACCACGATGTCCGGCCGTGCAGGAACGTCTGCTTCGCCCTTTTCCCATGCCTCCGCGGAAACGACGGGAACGCCGAGGCTTGCGGCCACGCGCAGCCAGTGGTCGGCAGCGCCGCGGTACTGCTCCATGGTTCGGGTGCACACGAGAACGGGCCTGGCTCCGGCATCCAGAAGATGGCGCGCCATGCAGAAGGCGTCGCCGCCATTGTTGCCGCCGCCCGCAAGAAGAAGCACGGACGCTTCGGGCAGAGGGACGCCTTTTTCCGCAGCATGGGCGCGCAGTGCATCCATGCCGGCTCGTGCGGCGTTTTCCATGAGCGTTTCTTCAGAAATGCCAGAGCGTATGGCCGCGGCATCCCAGCGGGCCATTTCTTCCGGTGCGGGAACGGGTACGAACATGATTTCCTCCTGTGCGGCAGGCGGAAACGGTCATGCCGCGCGTTCAAGAAATGCGGTCGCCATGCGGCCTGTCCTCCTGCGCAGGGAGGGCGGAAATGTTGTCAGGATTCCAGAATGACCACGGCTCCGGCCACGTCGCGCTCGTGGGAAATGGACACGTGCAGGGTCTTTATGCCCAGTCGTTCGGCCCGTGCGGCGGCTTCTCCATGCAGAAGAAGACGTGGACTGCCGGAGTCGGTGGAGAGGATCTCCACGTCGTGCAGGCCTATGCCGCCGGAAAATCCGGTGCCGAGCGCCTTTACGGCGGCTTCCTTGGCGGCGAAGCGTCCGGCCACATAGGCCGTGCGTCCCGCGGCTGCGACGGGCAGCCGCTCGCGCTCTCTGCCCGTGAGCACGCGTCGGACAAAGCGCTCGCCGTAGCGCTCGAGCAGCGTTCTGATGCGCGGCAGGGCCGCAAGGTCGAATCCTGTGCCTTGAATCATGCTGTCAATGATGCTGTGCGTTTTTTCGTGTCCTGCCGCATCGCGTGGAAGAGATGCGGGCCGGGGCCGGTCCGGTTGTCCGGACCGGCCAAAGAGCTAGGCCAGAATGTCGGAGCTTATGGAAGCGATGTCGGCGCAGCCGGTGAGGGCCATGGCCGAGGTGAGCTGACCCTTGATGTCGGCCACGTAGGCGGCCACGCCGTCGATCTGTCCGCCGATGGCGGCCACGGAGAAGGGACGACCGATGAGCACGGCCTTCGCGCCGAGAGCAAGGAGCTTCAGCACGTCGGTGCCGGAACGCACGCCGCCGTCGGCCAGAACGGGGATTCTGTCGCCAACGGCCGCGGCGATGCCGGGCAGCACGTCGGCGCCGCCGGGCGTGCCGTCAAGCACGCGGCCGCCATGGTTGGACACCACGATGGCGTCCACGCCGGCGTCGATGGCGATGCGCGCGTCGGCCACGGTCATCACGCCCTTGATCATGAACTTCGCTCCGCGCTCATGCACGAACTTTGCGATTTCCGCCAGTTCTTCCGCGCTCTTGGGAGCAACGGGACGGCCCTGCAGACGCAGGGTCACAAGGCCCGCGGCGTCCACGTCCATGCCCACCACGGGGCAGCCAGTGGCCGTGGCGGATTCCAGTCTGTTCCACAGAAAATCGCCTTCCCAGGGCTTGATGAAGGGAATGCCCCAGCCTTCGGCCTTGCGGACGGCGGCAAAGGCGCAGTCGGGGATGAGAGAACCCACGCCGTCGCCGCCGCAGCCGATGATGCCCGCCTTTTTGGCACCGCAGATCACGGCTTCGGCATAGGCGGCTTCATCCACGGGATTCTGGGAGGAGTCGCCCATGTTGAAGGCCACGCCGCCGATGGGAGCGGCAAGAAGGGGCAGGGCAAGCTTGAGGCCGAGAATTTCAGTGGAGGTGTCGGGCTGGGCCGCGGTGTGGAGGCAGCGCATGGCAAGCTTCACTTTGGCCAGAGCTTCCACGTTGGCGCGGAAGGAAGAGCCGGTGCCGAGGCCGCCCATGCCGGGCACTTCGCCGGAGCAGGCGCGGCCGTCGCACTGCGGGCAGACGCGGCAGTGGCCCTTCATGCGTTCGCGGGCAAGCTGTTTAATGGATGCGTCCATGGTCATCTCTCCTGTACGGTAAAAGGATGTGCGGTTCCGTGGCCGGAGGTCAGGAACAAAGGGGGATGAAAGAAGGATTAAGCGCTGTGCCTGGCTTCCAGCTCGGCGGCAGCCTTGCTGACGGAGGCCTTGTAGCCTTCGCGTTCGGCGCGGATGAGACCGGCCACGCGCTCGTCGTGCAGGGCGATGATCTGGGCGGCGAGCCAGGCGGCGTTCTTCGCGCCGTTCAGGGCCACCGTGGCCACGGGGAAGCCGGAAGGCATCTGCACCGTGGCGTAGAGGGCGTCGAGCCCGCCGATGGTCGAACCGGCCACGGGAATGCCGATGACGGGCTTTATGGTGCGGGCGGCCACGGCGCCGGCAAGATGGGCGGCCATGCCCGCGGCGCAGATGTAGACCTGACAGCCGTCAGCTTCAAGCTCTTTCATGAGCTCTTCGGTGCGTTCGGGAGTGCGGTGGGCCGAAGTGATGGTGTAGCGGTAGGAAATGCCGAGCTTTTTCAGGACGTCGGCGCAGGGGCTCACGACGGAATCGTCGGAGGCGGAGCCGATGAAAATGGCAACTTGAGTCATGGGAGAATCCTTGATGCATGACGCGCCGGAAGCATTGCAAAAGACGCTTCCGGCGCAGAGTGAAAGAGAAAATCAGGCGAGGCCCAGGCGTTTCAGGCCCTTGAGACCGATGTCGCTGCGGAACTGGCTGTGCTCCATGGAGAGATGGTCGAGGCCTTCATAGGCTTTCTTCTGCGCTTCCCTGAGATCCCTGCCGAGTGCGGTGACGCACAGTACGCGACCGCCGTTGGCAAGAATGCGCTCGCCCTCCCTGCGGGTACCGGCCTGGAAGACCTGCACGTCGTCCAGGCTTTCGGCCTCGTCTATGCCGGAAATGGGCATGCCCTTGGGATAGGAGCCGGGGTAACCTGCCGAGGTGAGCACCACGCCGAGGGCCGAGCGGTCCTCGATGTCCAGCTTCATGGCGTCGAGACGCCCTTCGATGCACGCCGTCATGACGTCGGCAAGATCGTTTTTGAGACGCATGAGCAGCGGCTGACATTCGGGATCGCCGAAGCGCACGTTGTATTCAAGCACCTTGGGGCCGTCGGCGGTCATCATGAGACCGGCGTACAGAATGCCGGTGAACGGCGTGCCGCGGCGCGCCATTTCGGCAAGAATGGGCCGTGCCACGATGTCGGCCATGGCGTCGAGCCTGTCGTCGGGAAGCACGGGCGCGGGGCTGTAGGCTCCCATGCCGCCGGTATTGGGGCCCTTGTCGCCGTCGAACACGGCTTTGTGGTCCTGGGCGGAAGGCAGGGGAAGTGCGGTCTTGCCGTCGCAGAAGCACAGAAGCGAGACTTCCTCGCCCTTGAGGAATTCTTCGATGAGCACGGTGCTGCCCGCGTCGCCGAAGGCCCTGTTGTCGAACATGAGGTCGAGTGCGTTCTTGACCTCTTCGTCGGTCATGGCCACGATGACGCCCTTGCCCGCGGCAAGGCCGTCGGCCTTGATGACGAGCGGTGCGCCGTGGGCGGCGACAAAGGCGTCGGCGTCGGCTCGGCTGGTGAACACCCCGGCGGCCGCCGTGGGCACGCCCGCGGCATGCATGACTTCCTTGGCGAAGGCCTTGCTGCCTTCGAGTCTGGCGCATGCCGCCACGGGGCCGAAGCAGGGAATGCCCGCTTCCTTCATGGCGTCCACCACGCCGAGCGTGAGGGGCAGTTCCGGACCGGGAACCACGAGATCCACGGCCTTTTCCCGGGCAAAGGCCACGAGGGCGGGAATGTCGCTGTCTTTGATGTCCACGTTGGTGGCAATGCCCGCCGTGCCGCCGTTGCCGGGAGCAACGAAGATTTCGGTCACGTCGGGGCGCTGGCTGAGCTTCCATGTCAGGGCGTGTTCGCGTCCGCCCGAACCTATGATGAGTATGCGCATGAGGAACCTCCCTTATTTCATGAACAGCATTTCCTGATAGCTGGGCAGAGGCCAGAGATCGTCGGCCACCATGGTTTCCAGTCTGTCCGCCCAGTGGCGGAGCTCTTCCATGACAGGCAGAACGACGTGCTGGCAGGTCTGCGCCACGGGCAGAAGCTGCTCTTCTTCGGGCGTCCAGTTGAGCTCTCCGGCACGCTCTTCAAGCATATGCAGGGAGGACTCGAATCCGGCGATGACGTCGGCAAGCTCCTTCAGCGAGTCAGCGGACGCCGGTACGCCGAGGGCCGTGCAGGAGGCAAGCGAGGAGGCGAGCTCCTGACGGTAGCGGACGGCCGCGGGATATATCTGGGTGCGGGCCATGCGTATGGCGAGGCTGCACTCGGTGTGTACGGTTTTGATGTACTGCTCAAGCTGAATGTCTTCGCGAGCCTTGAGTTCCTGACGGGAGAAGACCTGATAGCGTTCGCACAGGGCCACTACTTCCGGCGAGGAGAACACGGGCACGGCGTCGGGCGTGGCGGGATAGTTGGGCAGACCGCGGCGTTCGGCCTCACGCTGCCAGATTTCGGAATAGCCGTTGCCGTTGAAGATGACGGCGCTGTCTTCCTCCATCACGTTTTCAATGAGCTTCTGCACGGCTTCGCCCAGGGTGAGATGTTCGCCGTGCATGGCGTTTTCAAGGAAGGTGGCGGCGTAGTCCAGCGATTCGGCCATCATGGTGTTGAGCACCACGAGGGAGTCGGCAGCGGACATGGAGGAACCGAGAGCGCGGAATTCGAAGCGGTTGCCCACGAAGGCGAAGGGGCTCGTGCGGTTGCGGTCGCCGGGATCGGCGGGCAGAGGGGGCAGAGTGTCCACGCCCACGTTCATCATGCGCTTGTGCGCGGAACCGACCACCTGTCCCACTCGGAACTGTTCGAGCACGTCGGTGAGCTGATCGCCGAGGAACAGGGACATGATGGCGGGCGGGGCTTCGTTGGCGCCGAGACGACGGTCGTTGGACGCGGAAGCCACCACGGCGCGCAGAAATCCCGCATGGCGATGCAGCGCGCGGATGACGGCGCACAGAAACACGAGGAACTGCGCATTTTCGTGGGGATTGTCGCCGGGAGCAAAGAGGTTGCCTACTTCGGGGCTGCCTATGGAGTAGTTGAGATGCTTGCCCGAGCCGTTGATGCAGTCGAAGGGCTTTTCATGCAGCAGGCAGGACATGCCGTGACGGCGGGCCGTCTTGCGCAGCACGGTCATGATGAGCTGGTTGTGGTCGCAGGCAAGGTTGCCGGACTCGAAGGTGGGGGCGATTTCGTACTGGCTGGGCGCCACTTCGTTGTGGCGGGTCTTCACCGGAATGCCCAGACGGTAGAGCTGGCGTTCCACGTCGGCCATGAAGCCGAGCACGCGGCTCGGAATGACGCCGTAGTACTGATCCTCGAATTCCTGTCCCTTGGGGGGACGGGCGCCGTACAGGGCGCGTCCGGCGATGAGCAGGTCGGGTCTTGCCGACACGAAGGTTCCGTCGATGAGGAAGTATTCCTGCTCAAGACCGCCGTTGGAGGTGATGGGCATGGTGGGATTCACGCCGAACAGGCGCAGCACGCGGGCGGCCTGCTGGTTCAGGGCCTGACTCGAGCGCAGAATGGGGGTTTTCTTGTCGAGCGCTATGCCCGTCCAGGAGAGGAACACCGTGGGAATGCACAGCACCATGCCCGCGGGGCTTTCCATGAGATAGGCGGGACTCGTCACGTCCCAGGCTGTGTAGCCTCTGGCCTCGAAGGTCGAGCGAAGGCCGCCGGAGGGGAAGCTTGAGCCGTCGGCTTCGCCCTGCACGAGGGCGCTGCCGCTGAACTGGGCAAGCGCGCCGCCCTTGCCGTCGGGATCGAGGAAGCTGTCGTGCTTTTCCGCGGTGAGGCCGGTAAGGGGATAGAACACGTGGGTGTAATGGTCTGCACCGCGTTCCATGGCCCAGGATTTCATGGCGTTGGCCACCACGTCGGCCACGGCGGGATCGAGGCGTCTGCCGAGGTCTATGGTGGTGCGCAGCGACTTGTAGACGGCCTTGGGCAGGTAGCGCCGCATGGCCTTGTCGTCAAAGACGTTGCAGCCGTAATATTCGGTGGGATCGGTGTGGGCTTCGGTCGCCGAGGGGCGGCCTCCCGCTATGAATTCCGCGTCATGACGTCTGGTGGCGACGGAAAGAACGGCATGACTGCGGCTGGCATTGGCAGAACTCATGCGAACTCCTTGAAGAAAGATAAGCGGCCCGTCATGCGGGCCCTGTGTTCTCAAAAAGGGGCTCATGCCCCGCGCAGTCAGTCGATGGAAACGACTTCCAGCGCAAAGGTGAGGTCTTTGCCGGCCATGGGATGGTTGGCATCGAGCACGATGTGCTTGTCGGTCACTTCATGAACGGCGACTTCAAGCTCGCCCTGATCGGTGGAAACGTGGAGCATCATGCCCACCTGCGGCTTGATGGAAGGCGGCACCTTGTCCAGAGGAACGGAGAAGAGAAGCTGCTGCTGTCTTTCGCCGTAGGCTTCCGCTGCGGGAATGGTCACGGAGAACTTGTCGCCGACTTCATGGCCGGTCACGGCCTTGTCGAAGCCGGGAATCACCTGGCCTGAGCCGACCTTGAAACGCAGGGGGCTGCCTTCGCGGGAGCGGTCGAACTCGGAACCGTCGTTCAGAGTGCCAACATAATGGACAGAAACAGTGTCGCCGGGTTTAATGGGCATGAGAACCTCTGAGGAAGAGAGTTGAAGGGATGGGAAGGTGCAGATGCGTCCGAAGACTGCGCCGGAAGGACTGCGGCCTTTTCGATTGACGGCATCGGCACAGGACGATACCTAACACAGACAGCGCCCAACTCCAAGCGCATTTAATGGATGGAGGCCCGCATGAGCGAGGAGAAAAAACAGAGCGAACCGAAGGGACAGATAAGCCTGCTCGGCACGGCCAGCACCATGGGACTGCATATGGTGTCCGGCCCCATCGTGGGCGGCGTTCTCGGATGGCTGGTGGACAAATGGCTTGACTCCTGGCCTGTGGGTGCGTCCGTGGGCCTGTTGCTCGGCCTTGCCGCAGGCTTCCGCAACGTGTGGATAGACGCCCGCTATCTGGCGAGAAGCAACGCCGAGCGCGACGCGGCGGAAAAGGCCAGACGCGAGGCGGAGCGGAAGGCCGGGGAAAAGGAGCGCAAACGAGCCGCGCCGGATCCGGCAAAAGCCTCAATCGTTCCCGACACTGCGGAATCCGTCACCGCCGCAGAGGGCATGGCCGGACGGAAGGAGGTTCTGACGGCTTCCATACTTGCCGGTACGGCCGATCCTTCGGAACGGGATCTCGATGAGCTCGGGGAGTCGCTTGAGGCTCTCCGTCGGGAGCTTCGGGAGTATGAGGAAGACGGAAAAAAGGATGAGCATGAGCATAATTGAACAAGTGGACCGCCGTCTGTGGAGAAGCGGATTCATTCACGCCCCTCTGCGGCGGGCGGCGAGGAATCTTTTTCTTTTTTCTCTCATGCTTTTCGCCGTGGGAATGGCCCTTCTTCCCTGGACGACCGCCGTGGTCTGGAGCGGCACCATGGCCATGCTATCCTTTTGGAATTTTTATACACTTGCCCTTTTTATCCAGGCGTCGCTTCCTGCATCCATTCCGCAGGAGGACAAGAACGGGCTTTCCCGTGCCCGCATTGTGAAAAAAGGTTTGCTCATCAGATCGCAATTGAGGCTTTTCATTACCGGATTTTTCGTGTATATAGCATTAGTCTTTTTTCAGGCGAGTCCGGCTGCCCTTGCGGTCGGCCTTTCTGCAGTGATGATACTCATTCCGGTCTCTCTGATTTTCCGGGGTTGAAAAGCCTGGGGCACATACAGGAGGTTTTCCATGGCAGCATCTGGACTGGCGCACCCGCTTCTCTTGTCGACCGTTTTTCATATGGATCAGATCACGGTCGCGGGCATGACCATTGAAACCAAGTATGTGTTCTTCACCTGGCTCGGCATGGCCATTCTGCTTGTTACCGGCCTCGTGCTGCGCAAGAGGCTGAGCATCGTGCCCGGCAAGTTCCAGATTTTCTTCGAAGCGCTCGTGGACGGACTGGAAAAGTTCGTTCTGAACAACCTCGGCGAGGAAAAAGGTCGCCGTTTCGTGCCCCTGCTCGCCTCCATCTTCATCTACGTTCTCACCATGAACCTGCTGGGTCTTGTGCCCGGCTGCGACGCTCCTACCGCCAACCTGAACACCACCATTTCCATCGCGCTGTGCGTGTTCATCTATTACAACTATGTGGGCATCCGCACCTGGGGATTCGGGTACATCCATCACTTCACCGGCTCCAGCAAGCCGCTGATTCCCCTGATGTTCCCCATTGAGATCATTTCCCATCTCGCCCGTCCGCTGTCCATGTCGCTCCGTCTTTTCGGCAACATCTTCGCGGAAGAAATGACGCTCATCATCTTCTTCGGCTTCGGTGCCAGCATTTACGTCGGCGTACTGCTCGGCACGGTACCCATGTATTTCCTCTTCCTTCTGGGCAAGGTGCTGCAGGCCTTCATCCTGTTCATTCTGTCCATGATCTACATCCAGGGCTCTGTGGAACACGCCCACTAAGCCGACCTACTTCGGGGGAATGGCCTTACGGCCTCAACACTCATAATTGTAATGGAGTTTCACCATGCGCAAGATCGTTCTTACGACCCTGACCACCCTCATGCTCGTTTCCATGGCTGCCGTGGCCTTCGCCGCTGACGGCGGCGTCACCAGCGGCTTCGGTCTCGCCGCTGCCGGCATCGCTCTCGGCATCGGCCTCGCCGCTACCGGCGGCGCCTGCGGCCAGGGTGCTGCCATCAAGGCCGCCTGCGAAGGCATCGCCCGCAATCCTGACGCTTCCGGCAAGATCTCCCAGTCCCTCATCCTGGGTCTCGCCTTCATCGAATCCCTCGTCATTTATGCCCTTCTCGTGGCGCTCATCCTGCTCTTCGTGAAGATGTAGTTGCATTTATCGGGCGGGGAGGATATATTCCTTTCCGCCCCTATTCTTTTAACCGGCCAGCCAAGACAATGAATCAGACTCCTAAATACGAACACATTCCCCGCGCTACCATTCAGCGGCTCGCCACCTATCTCCAGGTTCTTGAAGCCATGGACAAGGACGGCGTCCAGGTCATCTCATCCGAACCCCTGTCCCGCGCTTGCGACGTCAACGCGTCACAGGTCCGTAAGGATCTCGCCTACTTCGGCGAATTTGGCGTTCGCGGCGTAGGCTACTACGTGTCGTATCTGCTGGAAGTCATCAAAGCATGCCTCAATGCCAACCGCGAGTGGCGCGCCGCTCTCGTAGGCGTGGGCAACATGGGCCGGGCCCTGCTCAATTATCAGGAATTTCGCCGTCACGGATTCACCATCGTGGGCGCTTTCGACTGCGACCCCTTCAAGATCGGTGAAAAGCTCTACGGGCTGGAAGTCTACTGCACCAAGACCCTTATGGAAAAGGTGCCTGAACTCGGCATAGAGATCGGCATTATCACCGTACCGCCGGAACGTGCCCAGCGTGCAGCTACCCAGCTCGTTGATGCCGGCATCAAGGGCATTCTGAACTACTCCGCCGCCCGAATCACCGTGCCGGACCATGTCTTCGTGGAATACGTCAACTTCTTCCATCAGATCTACTCCCTGACGTTCAACATCTCCACGAAGCAGCGCTGAGTCGTTCTGCTTCGCCTTTCAAGCCCGTCGGACTTTGCTCTGACGGGCTTTTTTTATTCTTCTCAAGGGAATATGGCGCGTCGGCGTGTTTTTTCAAGAAACGAGGGCTTTTTGTTCTGTGGTTTCGAGTCCGCCAGAGTGCAGGATGAAGGCTTTCGAACGCTGCAAGATCGTGTCTTCATGATGGACGTCGTTTTCCCCTCAAGGTCAGGCCAGGTGATGAAAGAAGCTCTTGTCTGACGCTGGGGCGTCGTCATTGTTTGACGTTCTGCATGGCGGACGGATCTGTGCCTTTTTTATGCAGCTTTCGCGCACCTTCTCGAAGCGGCGAGCCTTTTTCTGAGGCGGAAAATCAGCCGGGAGTCTGTCGGGGCGTCGTCGTACGGCGTGAGGCTCCAATGTTTCTGATACGAGCATGACGGGGGGGCGTTGTGAGGCGACGGCAGTTCTGGATGGCAAAAGGAGATCGGACGTTTCTTTTTTGAGGGGCTTTTTTAGAAAAGTGTTTTTTTTCTATAACATTTTATTATATTTAAGTTTTTATTATTTTTTTCGTGCTGTTTCGGTTATGAGCCGCATGGCGCTCGCCTCGAAATAAAATATTTTTTCACAATATATTCCGAAGCGGTCGGAAGATTCTGCTTTCATCGGAGTTGGCGTGCTGCGCTCTTTTCCAGTCGCTTTAACGCGTGACGTCAGACATGCATTCTTTGAGTGGGCATGGATTTTCGGAAAATCACGGTCGCTCACGCCTGGTGGTCGTGAGAACAGCTGCCTCGAGGCTCTTTTGCCGCACAGCAGCCGTTGCGGGAGCGCGTTTTTTCACCCGGTGCGGTTGCCGGACGCGAGTTTCGCGACAAAATTTTCCGGCGGGACGACCGGAAGCCGTCTTTTTTGTTTTTTCTGCGAACTTTGCCAATAATGGGCGCTCTATGTACTTGCTCATCCGGCCGCCATAGCTTATCAATAAGGAAAGAGCGCAAGAGGAAACATTGCCGTCATAATCATGTTCTCTGCGCCTTGCGATAATGGCCGGAAGTTTCCGGCATGTACAAAAATGCTCGGAACCGGCGCTGATTGCGTCCCGCCGGTTCTCAAGGAGATAGACGAGTTATGGAAAAGTTGGAACTGCTGGCTCAGCGTATTGATAGTCTCATTCAGGAACTGGACCGACTCCGGGAGGAGAACCATCAGCTCCGCGAGGAAGGCAAGCGTCTTCGTGAAGATCTGGAGCTCGGACAGATGGCTTCCGAGGAACTTCAGGAACAGCTCAATCGTGAACGCAGCGTTCGCGACGAGGCCTGCAACAGGGTCGACGCGCTGATCAGCCGTATCCAGGATACCTTGCCTGCCGCAGAACCGCAGCAGAACGGTTAATGGCAGGCAGCCGCCATGCACAGCTATCATCTTGACCTTTGCGACCTTCAGGTCGCGTTCCGTACCGAGGCTGCTCCCGATCGTGTGGAAAAGGCCAGACAGTACGTCGAGGAAAGATATGGCAAGGTAAAGGCGCAGGGCGGTCAGTTCGGCAGAGACAGGTTGCTGGTCATGCTTCTCATAGGCATGGCGGACGACCTGCTGGAACTGCAGGAGCAGAAAAGTCGCATGAATTCGCGGCTTGACGAGCTTCTGCAGAACTTGAAGGAGAACACGCCGGAGGATGGCGGCAAGTAGCAGACTTCCGTCCTCGTCCGGTACCCATATTCCCTGGGGTGTGCGTGGGAAGCTGGCTTGCGCCGGCCTCACTAGCGTTAGCAGGGAGCCAGTCTCCGAAATGGTGTGCATACCCGCAACGGCGGGCAGCCTGAAGTTTCGGACAGGCGCCCACTTGGAGACCACAAGGTCTCGTGCCAGCAGCTTTTCACGGCATCCCGGGTTCTTTTTTCCTTCCTCTGAGTTTTCTTGTCCGTCCGCGGGACGGAATTTCCAGACTTTCCCCTTCGGGACGCGGCCTGTCCGCGATGCTTCGGCGTGCCCTTCGGCCGTTCCGGACTGTCGTGCTTTGCCCGTCAACATATCACAGGAATTATCATGGATGACATCATTATCTACGCCTTTGCGCTGGTCAGTCTCGTGGCCGGAGCGCTCATCGGCGTTTTCATACAGCGTCATGTGACCAGCAAGCGCATAGGCGAAGCCAACGATCTCGCCAGCCGCATCGTGGAAGAAGCCCGCAAGGAAGCACAGGCTCAGAAAAAGGAAATCCTGCTGCAGGGGCAGAACGAAATATTCAGCCAGAAGCACGCCTTTGAAATGGAGTGCAAGGATCAGGAACGTGCCCTCAAGAACCGTGAGAAGAAGCTCCAGGACATCAGCGACCGCATGGAAGAGAAGATGGAGCGCATCACGCAGAAGGAGCATGACATCCTTGCCCAGGAGAAGGAACAGACGCAGCGCGAGCGCGTGATTGCCGAAAAGGAAAGTCAGGTCGAAGCCAGGCTCGACGAGCAGGAGCGCCGTCTTCAGGAAGTTTCCGGTCTGACGGCCGAAGAAGCCAAGACCCGCCTGTTTGAGGAAATCGAGGCGCGTACCCGTCACGAGGCGGCCAAGATGATGCGCGTCATCGAAACCGAGGCCCGCGAGACTGCGGACCGCAAGGCCAAGGAAATTCTGGCCTGCGCCATTCAGCGCTATGCCGGCGACTATGTGGGCGAGCAGACGGTGACGGCCGTCACTTTGCCGAGCGAAGACATGAAAGGCCGCATCATCGGTCGCGAAGGCCGCAACATCCGCGCT
Organism: uncultured Mailhella sp.; assembly: GCF_944324575.1. Lineage (GTDB taxonomy): Bacteria > Desulfobacterota > Desulfovibrionia > Desulfovibrionales > Desulfovibrionaceae > Mailhella. Next base: position 20,578 of record NZ_CALUWV010000006.1, read on the forward strand.
CTGGAAGCCGCCACGGGCGTTGATCTCATCATCGACGACACGCCGGAAACCGTCATTCTTTCCGCCTACAGCCCCATCCGCCGTCAGGTGGCGCGCATGGCGCTCGAGCGCCTCATTCAGGACGGCCGCATTCATCCCGCCCGTATCGAGGATGTCGTGCACAAGTGCGAGCAGGAACTGGAGGTGCAGATTCGCGAAGTAGGCGAACAGGCCACCTTCGACGCTGGCGTGCACGGCATAAGCCCCGACATCATCCGTCTGCTCGGTCAGCTCAAGTACCGTACGAGCTTCACGCAGAACGTTCTTCAGCATTCCCTTGAAGTTTCCGCCCTCTGCGGCATGATGGCTGCAGAACTCGGCATGGACATCAAGCGCGCCAAGCGCGCCGGTCTGCTGCATGACATCGGCAAGGCCGTGGACCACGAAGTGGAAGGTTCTCACGCCCTCATCGGCGCAGACATCGCCAAGAAGTACGGGGAAGGCAAGGACATCGTTCACGCCATTGCCGCCCATCATGAGGATGTGCATCCCGAAACGGCCCTTGCCGTGCTCGTGCAGGCTGCGGATTCTCTTTCCGGTGCAAGGCCCGGCGCGCGCAAGGAGCTGCTTGAAAACTACGTCAAGCGCCTTGAAGATCTCGAAAACATCGCTGATTCCTTCGAAGGCGTGGCCAAGTCCTATGCCATTCAGGCCGGCCGAGAGCTGCGCGTCATCGTCAATTCCGACAACGTGGACGACGACAGCACCTATCTTCTGTGCAAGGACATTTCTGCCAAGATCGAGGAAAATCTCACCTACCCCGGCCAGATCCGCGTTACGGTCATCCGTGAGCGTCGTGCCGTGGGCTTTGCAAAATAGTCATACGGTCGTCATCTTTGCGGATTACAACGACGTTCATTGCACAACCCTTATAAGGATACCGACTCATGTTCCAAGCTCCGTCCGACTTTGTTCCCGATTTTTCCAAGTCCGGGGGCCTCATTGCCGCCGTTGCTCAGGACGCCGCCACCGGCGAAGTGCTCATGCTTGCATGGATGAACCGAGAGGCATGGGAAGCCACGCTTGCCACCGGCGAGGCCCATTACTGGAGTCGCAGCCGTCAGAAGTTGTGGCACAAGGGGGAAAGTTCCGGCAACGTGCAGATTGTTAAGGCCATCCGTCTCGACTGCGATTCCGACGCCGTGGTGCTGGAAATTGAACAGATAGGCGGCGCCGCATGCCATACCGGCAGAAGCAGCTGTTTTTACCGGCGGATCACGCCCGGCAGCTCCGAAGTGTCCGTCTGCTGCCCGCAGATTTTTGACCCCGCCGAAGTGTATAAGAAATAGAGGCTCTCAGCATGAAATCTCAGCTCAAGCTCGGCATTCCCAAAGGTTCTCTGGAAGAAGCAACCATCGCCCTTTTCGACAAGGCCGGATGGAAGATTCATAAGCACGTCCGCAACTATTTTCCCGACATCAACGATCCCGAACTCACCGCGCGTCTCTGCCGCGTGCAGGAGATTCCCGAGTACATCCAGAACGGCATTCTGGACGTGGCTCTCACGGGCAAGGACTGGCTGGAAGAGCGAGGCGTGCCCTACGGCGGAAGGGAAGACAGCGACGCCCCCGTGGTGGTGATTTCCGACCTCGTCTACTCCAAGGTGTCCAACCGCAAGGCCCGCTGGGTGCTTGCCGTGGCCGGAGACTCTCCCTATCAGTGCGCAGCCGATCTTGAGGGCAAGCGCATTTCCACGGAACTTGTGGGGGTGAGCACCCGCTACTTCGAGAAAAAGGGCGTTCCGGTACAGATCAACTATTCCTGGGGTGCCACCGAAGCCAAGGTCGTGGAAGGCCTGGCCGACGCCATCGTGGAAGTGACGGAAACCGAGACCACCATTCGTGCGCACGGCCTGCGTGTCATTGACGAGGTCATGGCCAGCAATACCGTGCTCATTGCCAACCGCGAGGTATGGAATGATCCGGCCAGCCGTCGCAAGATCGAGCAGATAGACCTTCTGCTTCAGGGCGCTCTGCGGGCCGAAAGTTTCGTGTGCCTCAAGATGAACGCTCCCACCGCTCGTCTCGATGCCATTCTCGGCCTTCTTCCCGCGCTGAACTCCCCCACCGTGGCTTCCCTGCGCGATCCTGCCTGGGTGTCGCTGGAAACCGTGGTCGACACCAACGTGGTGCGCGATCTCATTCCTCAGCTGCATGCTCTGGGGGCCGAAGGCATTCTGGAATACAGCCTGAACAAGGTCATCTAGTTTCTTTTTGCTGAAAACGTGTCGCGGCCGGAGACGATAAACGTCGTCTCCGGCCGTTTTGCGTATGCGGGAGAATGAGCGGGCAGGCACTTTTCAGCCATGCGGAAGCCGCGTCTTTTGTTCGGTCGACAAAAAAGAAGGCCGCCGTTCCTTGCGGAGCGGCGGCCTCGTCCTGTCGGTTGGAGGACTACAGGAACATTCCGGGATTGGCTACGGACACGAGGTCGCGCTTGAGCAGCTCTTCCGCAATCTGCACGGCGTTGAGAGCCGCGCCCTTGCGGACGTTGTCGGCTACGATCCACAGGTTCAGGGAGTTCTCGCAGCTTTCGTCTTCGCGGATGCGGCCGACGAAGACGTCGTCTTCACCCGCGGCGTCGATGGCGAGGGGATAGAGATTGGCGCGGGGATTGTCCATGACCTGCACGCCGGGGGCCTGGGAGAGAATCACGCGGGCTTCGGCAGCGGTGAGCTTCTTTTCTGTCTCAATGTTCACGGATTCGGAGTGGCCGTAAAACACGGGCACGCGTACGCAGGTGGCGGTGACGCGGATGTTCGGATCGAGCATCTTGTGCGTCTCGTTCACCATCTTCATTTCTTCCTTGGTGTAGTCGTTGGCCTGGAACACGTCGATGTGGGGCAGGCAGTTGAAGGCGATCTGATGGGGATAGGCCTTAGGCTCCACGTCCTGCATGTTGAACAGACGGCGCACCTGGGTTTCAAGCTCGTCGATGCCTTTCTTGCCGGTACCGCTCACGGCCTGCATGGTGGTCACGATGATGCGCTTGATCTTCGCGGCGTCGTGCAGAGGCTTCAGGGCGACAAGCATCTGAATGGTGGAGCAGTTGGGGTTGGCAATAATGCCGTTGTGCTTTTCCAGGTCGTCGGGGTTCACTTCGGGAACGACGAGGGGGCAGCGGTCGTCCATGCGCCAGGCGCTGGAGTTGTCCACCACTACGCAGCCGGAAGCCACGGCATGAGGAGCAAATTCCGTGGACACGCTGCCGCCGGCGGAAAAGATGGCAATGTCGATGCCTTTGAAGGAGTCCTTCGTCATCTCCTTCACCGTAATTTCATCGTCTCCGAAGGGGACGCGGGTTCCGGCGGAACGGGAGGAGGCGAGAGCGGTGATGGAGGCGCAGGGAAAATGGCGCTCGGCAAGGGTTTTCAGCATTTCGCGGCCGACGGCGCCGGTAGCGCCGCACACAGCAACGTTAAGGGACTTCTTCATGGGGAAAATTCTCCTGTTGCAAAACCTGCCCTTTGAGGCAGGTTTTTCATTATTGTAAAACGAATGTTTGCACCCGACGTGCAAAACTGTCAAGTCATGCGTGGCTTTTCTTTAATTTTTCGTATTAAAATCAATGAAAATAATATATTATTTCAACAATCCTTTTTTTGTCTTCCGTATTGGAGGGGACTTGCGCTGTTTTACGTCTTGGTTATGATGACCTGAGGAGGACGCGGCATGAAAACGTTTCTTGTTCCTCTGGCTCTTGTAGCGCTGCTTGCGGTCTGTCTGACGGGATGTCTTCAGGAAGACAGCTTCGACAGCGTCAAGGTTGATGGAGAAATGTCCACGGTGTTCAGGACGGGAAGCGGGCCTTCCCATATGTATGGCCGAACCCGTACCGGCATCAGTTTTTAGCTCTGAGAGCTTATCCTTCTAAGACAGGTCATCCCGATGCTTGCCATTCTCGATTACAAGGCGGGGAACCAGACCAGCGTTCTGAGAGCGCTGCGTGCTCTGGGGATACCCGCTGAAATTACGGCCGATCCTTCGGTCATTCTTGCTGCGGAAGGCGTGGTCTTTCCCGGCGTGGGCGCGGCCGGTCAGGCCATGAGTCAGCTTGTTTCCACAGGCATGGACAAGGTGCTGCGCGAGGTCGTTGCCATGCACAAGCCACTGCTCGGCATCTGCCTCGGCTGCCAGATTCTTCTGGAACGCAGCGAGGAGAACGATACGACAGCTCTCGGCATCGTTCCGGGCGAGTGCCATCGCTTCCGTCCGGAATGGCGCGACGGCGACGAGCCCATACGCATTCCTCATATGGGCTGGAACACGCTGAATGTGGTTCGTCCCTCCGAGCTTCTTGAAGGCGTGGATTCCGGATCACGTTTCTATTTCGTGCACAGCTACTATACCGAGCCGGCGCCTGAGCTTGTCATTGCCACCAGTCATTACGGCAGAGAGTTCACGGCCATGTACGGCCGTCCCGGACTCTGGGCCGTGCAGTTCCACCCCGAAAAGAGCGGCCGTCCCGGACTTCGCATCCTGACGAATTTCTACCGCTACTGCCAGGAGGCAGCCCGTGTCTGAAAAAAGCCATCTGAGCAAGCGTCTCATTCCCTGCCTCGACGTGCGCAACGGACGCCTGACCAAGGGCGTCAAGTTCAAGGGAAACGTGGACATCGGCGACCCCGTGGAAACGGCACGCCGCTATTATGAGGAAGGCGCGGACGAGATCGTCTTTTACGACATCACGGCTTCCTGCGAGGCACGCGGCATCTTTCTCGACGTGGTCGAGAAGGTGGCAAGCAACATTTTCATTCCCTTTTCCGTGGGCGGAGGCATCGCGTCCGTTGAGGACATGCGCGCCGTGCTTCTTGCCGGAGCGGAAAAGGTGTCCGTCAACTCGGCGGCCGTGAAGGATCCGTATCTCATCAGCCGCGGCGCCGACGCCTTCGGCTCGCAGGCTGTGGTGGTGGGCATGGACGTGAAGCAGGTACCTGTAAGCGAAACCTGCCCTTCCGGTTATGAAATCGTCATCCACGGCGGCCGCAGGCCCATGGGCATCGACGCCGTTGCCTGGGCCCGCCGCTGCGAAGAGCTCGGCGCGGGCGAGCTGTGCGTGAACTCCATCGATGCCGACGGCACGCTCGACGGCTACGAGCTCAATCTTACGCGCATGATATGTGATGCCGTGACCATTCCGGTCATCGCGTCCGGCGGCGCGGGCGCGCCTCAGCACCTCGTGGATGCCGTGACAAAAGGCGGGGCCTCCGCCGCGCTGGTAGCCTCCATCGTGCATTACGGTCAGTACGGCATTGCCGAGCTGAAGGATTACATGGAAAAAGCCGGCGTTTCCGTGCGTAAGGTCTAGCACTGCGACCCCGCGTGCGTTTTCTCTGCCCTGCGAAAGGATGATGGTTGCGGCGTGAAGGCAAACGTCCTATGCTTGCCGTTCCATGTTCGACCATCACTCAGGAGTTGTGATATGTCTCAGGATTTCCCCACGCGCCGCGCGCGCATGGAATATGTATGCATGAACTGCGGTCATCGTCATCCGGTGGACGCCCTTCTCTATACCTGCCCCGACTGCGGAGGAGTCCTTCTTCTCGAAGATCTCGATTTCGACGACATGAAGGACAGGGGCGCGCAGTACTGGCGCGACCTTTTTGACGCCCGCCGCGCCACGCGCACCACGGCCCTTCGCGGCGTATTTCGCTTTTATGAGCTCATGGCTCCCGTGCTGGAGGAAGAGGACATCGTCTACCTCGGCGAAGGCGATACTCCCGCCATTGAGGCTTCCGCCGCGCTTGAGAAACAGGTAGGCCGCCGCTTTGCCTACAAGAACGACGGCATGAATCCCAGCGCCTCATTCAAGGATCGCGGCATGGCCGGAGCGTACAGCTATCTCAGGTCGCTCGTACGCAGGAACGGATGGAAGGAGGTGCTCACCATCTGCGCTTCCACGGGTGATACGTCGGCCGCGGCAGCCATGTACGGCGCCTATGTGGGCGCCCCCATACGCACGGTGGTGCTCCTGCCCCACGGCAAGGTGACGCCCGCGCAGCTTTCCCAGCCTCTCGGGTCCGGCGCGCAGGTGCTGGAAGTGCCGGGCGTTTTCGACGACTGCATGAAGGTCGTCGAATATCTGGCCGAACATTACCGCGTGGCCCTGCTCAACTCCAAGAACAGCTGGAGAGTCCTCGGGCAGGAGTCCTACGCCTACGAAGTGGCTCAGTGGTACGGCTGGAACATGGCGGATAAGGCTCTGTTCATGCCCATAGGCAATGCGGGCAACATCACGTCCATGATTTCCGCCTGCCTCAAAATGCATCGCCTCGGCATCATCGAAAGTCTGCCCCACATTGTAGGCGTGCAGTCCGAACACGCTGATCCCGTGTGGAGATATTACAGCCAGCCGAAGGAAACGCGCGAATATCATGCCGTAGAGGTGCAGCCCAGCGTGGCGCAGGCCGCCATGATAGGCAACCCGGTGTCCTTCCCCCGCGTGAGAAATCTCGTGGAGAAGTTCGAGGCCCTCGGCGGTCGTTTCGACGTGGTGCAGGTGACCGAGCAGGCCATCATGGACGGCATGATTCTCGCCAACCGCCATGGGCACATCGCCTGTACGCAGGGCGGTGAAAGCTTTGCCGGCATGCTGCGCGCCGATGAGCTCGGCCTGCTTGAAAAGGACGAGTTCTGCGTGCTTGATTCCACGGCGCACGCCCTGAAGTTCGCCGGATTCCAGAATATGTATTTCGAGGACTCCTTCCCCGCCGAATACGGCGTGAAGGCCCGTCCCGACCTGGTGAATCATCCGCAGCTTCTGCTGACTGCAGAGGAGCGCGCGGCCATGCCTGCCGGAGAGTTCACCCGGGCGGCTGCTCTTGCCGTGGCCAGGGCTGCGGGCCTGGATGCCAGAGACTAGATTCGTCATGCCGAAGTCGGCCGCCGCGAGACGGATGCCGGAAGTTCGGCGGAAAGACATGATGTTCGCAGAGGCGCGGTCAGGCTTTCCGAAAGCATGTCCTTTCGGAAGCCGGGCACCGGATATCTGCGGAGCCGGCAGTTTTGGGAGAAGCCGCTTGACAGCGTGTGGCGCACAGGCTATCCCTCATGCATCGGATACTCCAGACAGGTGTCCGATGCTCAACTCGGAATTCTTAACTTGCGCCGAACAACGTTTCGGCCGAACATTGGAGGCTGTTATGGGCTACAAGATTACTTTTGATGCGGACAAGTGCGTCGGCTGCGGCCAGTGCGTGGACATCTGCCCCGTTTCCGTGTGGGAAATGCACGACGGCAAGAGCGATCCCGTCAACGCTGAAGAATGCCTCGGCTGCGAATCCTGCACCGGCGTTTGCGAACACGACGCCATCGCCATCGAAGAAGACTAACGCTCGAGGTCTTCCTCGGCGAGGGCGGCTCAGGCCGTCCGGGCTCTCGCGTTTTCGCGGGAGTCGGCGGATGATCGGAGTCATCCGCAAAGCTGACAGAACCGCCGCAGTGCGGCGGCCAATGTGAGCCTGTTGCCGCCGGATGGGTTTTGCTCATCCGGCGGCTTTTTAAACGTTTTTCAGTGGGAACTATGATGAATAACCCGGAATTGGACGCTATTTTTCAGGAGTACGCGCAGCTTGCCGCGCAGGCAGATCAGCTTTTCGAGCGAGTGAAGAACCAGTTTCCTGAAGAGGTGGCCTGCGCCTCGGGCTGCAGCAGCTGCTGCCATGCGGCCTTCGATCTTTCCCTTGTGGAGGCCATGGCGCTGAACCGGGCGTTCAACAAGGAATTTGACTTCGGCATTCGCCGTTCCGCCGTGCTTCAGGCCGCAGGCGACGTCGACCGCCAGCTCGCCCGCCTCAAGCATCATTATTTTCAGCAGGCCCGTCAGGGCATGAGCGACGAGGAAATCATGCTTGAGGCCGCAAAGGAGCGCATCCGTTGCCCGCTGCTCGGCCTGGACGATACCTGCCTGCTCTATGAACACAGGCCCATCACCTGCCGTCTTTATGGTATTCCAACTTCCATTCACGGCAAGGCCCATGTTTGCGGAGAATGCCGCTTCAAGAAAGGACAGTCCTACCCTACTGTGGCTCTTGACCGAATTCAGGACCGTCTGTCCGACATGAGCCGCCGCATCGGTGCAGCCGTGGGCTCCCGTTTCCGTGAACTGCACCGCGTGTATGTTCCTGTGTCCATGGCACTCATCACAAAGTATGACGACGCCTATCTCGGTGTTGGTCCGGCCCCGAAGGAGTAGCCATGTCCATCGCTTCGCTTCTGCGCAATGAAAAGCCCCGTGAGCTTACCGCTGATGAGGAAAAGCTCAAGCGGGACCTGTATGAGAAGATATCTCCGAGGCGGCGCAAGTTCATCGACCGTATAGGCTATGAGAACTGGGATCCTTTTCCCGAACCCAACGACCCTATTGAAATACGCACCGACATCACCAAGCGTACGGCCCAGCAGCTCATGAAGGAATTCATGAAGTCGAAAAAATGCGAGGCACAGCTTGCCGGTGAATCCGATCCCGGTGAGGCATTCATTCAGGGGGCCATGGAAGCGGCCATAGGTGTGGTCAACAAGCAGGACAAATTTTTGGGCGCCTATGAGTTTGCCGCCTGGTATCACGAACTCCTAAAGAAGGAAGGTCATATCCAATGAAAGACCGCTATGACGATATTCATGAGTATATTCACGATCTTCAGGAAGAAATAGGAAAAGATCCCAAGTGTGCCATACACCACTACAATCTCGGTGTGGCCATGCTTTCTCTCGGCGACTATGCCGAGGCCGAGGAATGCTTCCTGAACGCCGTCCGTAATTCCGGTCATATGGCCGAGGCTTTCGTGCAGCTCGGCGGACTTTGCCTGCGTCGCGGCGATCTTGACGGATGCATGCAGTACAACAAGGAAGCCGCGCAGTGCCGCGCCAAGTTCCCCGTTGCCTGGGGCAACATCGGCTTCGTGCATCTGCAGAAAGGCGAAGTGGACGATGCCATTGCTGCCCTGCACAAGGCGCTCACCTGGGATCCGAACTACCTGCAGGCCCGCGCCTCCTTCGCTTCTGCTCTGTACATGAAAGGCGAATATGAAAAGAGTGCGGAAATGAGCCGCATGGTTCTCAAGCAGGAGCCGTCCTTCGCTCCTGCCTGGAACAATCTTTCGCTGGCATGCTTTGAGCTCGGAGACGTGGAAAAGGCCAAGGAATACGCAGAGAAGGCCTGTGAGTTCGGCTACGACGTCGCCGACGACTACTGGAAGATGATTACCGAAGCCCTCGAAAAGAAGGAAGCGGAAAAGGCATAGAGCGTTTTTTTCTGCACGAGCAGTTGTTTTTCACCATCTGCACCAGACCGGCGCAATGTTCCGCAAGATGAATCGGCGCCGGTTTTTTTATTGCATGATGGTGGAGTCGGATAAAACAGGGAGTTTTCCCGGCAAAAAGGGAGAGTGGCAGACAAATACTTGTCAATAGAGCATGAGTTTGTTATTGAAGGTACAAATGGGCTTGAGGAGAGTTTGTTTTTAATTTTTTAAGCAGGGGACTTTTTATGGCTAATGAAAACATAGTCGTTGACGATGGCCGCGCAAAATGGTCTGATCTTTGGCTGAAGGAAGACTATTGGGCGATATGGATCGGGTTCTTCATCCTGATCATCTCCGGCCTCATCATGATGAATGGCCGCGCCGACATTGAAGCCCAGCTCAGCAAGTATGACGCCGTCATCGCTGCTGAAAAGGCCAAGCCTATCAAAACCATCGAGCTTATTCAGGCTCAGGCCGGCAAGAAGGCCGTTGCAGGCAACAAGCTGCCTGCCGCCAAGACCATCATCGGTTACCTCAAGACGCCCGCCAAGTGGTCCGGGAATCCCATGGATTCCTTCATGACGCATGCGGATGAATCGGCCAAGCCCGCCGCCGATGCCGCCGCCAAGGCTGCCGCCGACGCTCTGGCCGCCGCCAAGATCGCTCAGGATGCCGCTTCCGCTGCCTCCTATCAGAATGCCGATCTGAACAAGGCCGCCGAAACCGCCATCGCCGACTGGCAGAAGGCCGACAGTGCCGCCGCCAAGGCCAAGGCCAAGATCGGTTCCGACACCAACCTCATTCCCGGCCTCATCATTCTCGGCATCAGCCTCGGCGTGATCACCGCCATTGGCATGGGCGTCATGGGCTTCAACATGGTTCAGTACTTCATCGGCTTCCTCGGTGTGTATGTGCTGTGCCTGTTCGCCAACTTCCTCGGCGGCTACAAGCCTACGGCGACCTACGGCCTCAACGCCGAAATCTGGTCCATCATCGTCGGCATGGTGGTGGCCAACACCATCGGTACGCCCAAGTGGATGAAGCCCGCCGTGCAGGTTGAATACTTCATCAAGGCCGGTCTCGTGCTGCTCGGCGCCGAAGTTCTGTTCAACAAGATTCTTGCCATCGGCATCCCCGGCATCTTCGTGGCCTGGGTGGTCACCCCCATCGTGCTGATCTCCACCTACATCTTCGGTCAGACCGTTCTGAAGATGCCCTCCAGGACCCTGAACATCACCATCTCGGCCGACATGTCCGTGTGCGGTACCTCCGCCGCCATCGCCGTGGCTGCCGCCTGCCGCGCCAAGAAGGAAGAACTGACGCTGTCCGTCGGTCTTTCCATGGTGTTCACCGCCATCATGATGATCGCCATGCCTGCCTTCATCAAGGCTGTGGGCATGCCTGAAGTGCTCGGCGGCGCCTGGATCGGCGGCACCATCGACGCGACGGGCTCCGTGGCCGCCGCCGGTGCCTTCATCGGCCCCAAGGCTCTGCAGGTTGCTGCCACCATCAAGATGATCCAGAACGTCCTCATCGGCGTGAGCGCCTTCTGCGTGGCCATTTACTTCGCCACCAGGGTTGAAGCCCATGAAGAAGGCATGAAGGTCGGTCCCATGGAAATCTGGAACCGCTTCCCCAAGTTCGTCATCGGCTTCCTCACCGCCTCCATCGTGCTGTCCACCATCGCCGGTAACCTCGGCGCGGATCTCGGCAATGCCCTGATCTCCAACGGTACCAACAAGATCACCGTGCCTCTGCGCGGCTGGTTCTTCGCCCTGGCCTTCATCTCCATCGGTCTGGCCACCAACTTCAAGGAACTTGCCGGCTACTTCAAGGGCGGCAAGCCCATCATCCTGTACGTCTGCGGTCAGTCCTTCAACCTGGCTCTGACGCTCTTCATGGCCTGGATCATGTTCTACAAGGTGTTCCCGGAAATCACCGCCAGCATCTAACTGCAACACTGAACGTCGTCCGTACCGCCTTCTGGCGGTGCGGACTGTGGACTTGAAATGACTTCTCTCTCCTCTTCCAGCAGAAAGGTCGCATGGCTGAAGCTCGTTGTGCTCAGCGCTGTCACATGGCTGTTTTTGGGTGAATTCCTCCCGTGGGTATACGACGTGGTTCCTCCCCTTCGTCATTCGCGGGATCAGCAGGCAAAGTTCGACATTTCGGCGGGAGCCATTTATTATACTGACGTGCCTGTTTCTCTGGACAGTGAAATGGCCTCCCGTGAGGCCGTCCAAAAGGCCATTGAGCTTCGGGCTTCTTCCATGTAGTTTTTTGTCAGGAAATATTGTAAAATGCCGCAGGCGTACGCCTACGGCATTTTTTTTAGGGAGACTTCCCTATTGTTCTGCCGGCGGCCTCTGTGCTATTCTTCTACAGGACGCCGTTTTGCGCCGTGTACGGCCGCGTCTGAATCTTCATCAATTCAATGGAACGTCATATGCAGCATATTGAAAGCATGGGGGACAAGTGGTTCGCCCTTGGAGTTGCCCTTAAAGACATCAACGGTGTCATTGCCACCACTTTGGAGCTCGGAGGAACCCGTCCCGCATGGAGCATGAGGGACGATAAGGTGGAGCGCATGCTCATGGCCTGGCCCAGCGACTCCCTTCTGCGCACGTCCGTGCTCATGGCGGGCAAGCCGGAGGGCAAGCTTTCCGTCGGGGCCGTGGCCCCGTTCATGGAAGGCTTTGCCAACACCATGACCATTCAGGACGTCTACCCCTGGAAGGACAATCACGCGGGGGAAATCCTCGCGGCGGGCGAGAATTTTCCTCCGTTCTGGTTCTATGATCCGCTCTTTTTCCGTGATGCGGACGGCGAGGTCAAGGGCAAAAGCTGTCAGATTCTGCTTTCCGGTCTCTGCTTCGGCATTCGCCGTGCCCTGCTCGACGAGCTGACCGTGACGGAAGGACCGGCCTACGAAAAGCACGCACTGGAATGGATGAAGCAGCATCCCGACAAGACGCGTCTCGACGTGCCAGCTCTCAAGATTCCGCTCAAGGGCAGGACGCTCATCGACATTACCGACCGTTGCTGCGAGTATCAGTGCCGCGCCAACATCTTTGAAGTCGACAGCTTCATGTTCGGTCCGGAAAATTCCCAGATGAAGATATACCGTTTCGGCGTGGGCTTCGGTAATTCCGATAATCCCCTCTATGCCATCATCTATGCTCCGGAACGTGTGTGCGTTAAAGGCTACGAGCCCAGGGAAGGCGACGACGTGGACATGGTCTTCTGGCTTCAGGGGCGCGTGGACGACACGGAGGGCACGGTCGCCCAGGAAACGGAAGAGACCGTCATCCCCGAACCGAACAAGGATTAGCATGGAAGCGCTGAAGAATGTCACGCTTCGCGTGGCAGGCATTATCGAAGAGTCCATCGTGGATGGACCGGGACTCCGCTTCGTGCTTTTTCTTCAGGGATGCCGCACGCACTGCAAAGGCTGCCAGAACCCGCAGACGTGGGATTTCGATGGAGGAACGCTGGTTTCGGCCGAAGACATTCTCTCCCGCGTTCAGTGCGATCCCCTGGTTCACGGCATTACTTTCAGCGGAGGCGAGCCTTTTGAACAGGCAACGGCTCTGCTGCCCCTGGCTGAAGAGCTGAAGAGACGCGGTTATCATCTCATGGCATTCAGCGGCTACACCTTTGAACAGCTGCTTCCGAAGCCCGGGTGTCGAGAACTGCTCTCTCTTCTGGATCTTCTGGTGGACGGCCCTTTTATTGAGGCGGAAAAGTCGCTGGAACTGCGTTTCCGCGGCTCTCGCAATCAGCGTATCATCAATCTGTCGGCTTCGAGAGCCGCCGGCTGGAAGCCGGTACTGGATGAGCTGAACAATCAGGTGGAACGGTAGCGCCGTCGTTTGCAGACTTTGTCGGGCCCGTCGTTTCTTCGGAGACGACGGGCTTTTGTGTTCTTGGCCTGAGCGCCTTTTGAGGCCCGAAGTTCGGAGGCGGGGCGGAGTTCTGCGGGGAGCTTCTGGGATTCTCACGTCGTCGGAAAACGCGTCTGCATCTGTTTTGAGACTCGTGGTTCGATTGTCGGTATCATCCGTGGAAAAGGAAGAAAAGAGTTTTCTGCGGCGTCTGAGACGGGTTTATCGTGGCGCTGGGTGCGGAGAACTCTCCTCTTTGCAGAAGTGCGGAATCAAAAGCAGTCTACTTCGTCGCTGCCGGAGGGGGCCTGGCTTTTTCGCCGTCTGAATACTGGCGGGAACTGTGTCACATGCTGATGCGTTTTTTGCTGTGTTCTTGAAGTGTTGCCGTGAGTATTCACGAGAGTTTTATCCCTTGTCGGCGATATGTTCGACTTCAGGAAAGAAAAAAGCGGGGACGGCCCCTTCGGTCCGTCCCCGCTCTGTTTTTTTGTGCAGCGAAAAGTTACTTCCAGCTGTCCATGCTGCAATGTTTCACGCGGTCGCGTTCTTCCGCGGCCTTGGCGTCATTGAAGCGGTCGAGAGTGCCGACGAGGTAGCCGGTAATGCGGCGGATACGCTCGAACTTGACATTGGAACCGACGAGAATCTGATCGGTGGTGGCAGCCACATCGGACTTGCAATGGATCATGAGAACGCTCCTTAAAGTTTGATATTCGCAATTTTGTCAGGGGCTTCGCTTTTTTCGTCGCTGGTGCGGCTGTCACGGATATAGCCCTTGAGCTGTTTCAGAACGGAAAGGGGAATGCCTTCACCGTCGTGCCTCCCGCAACGGGGGCAGACGTCGCCGATAATGCCGGTATATCCGCATACGGGATCGCGATCGACGGGATGGTTGATGGATCCGTAGCCTATGCCCATTTCCTTCATGGCCTTGACGATGTCTTCGAAGGCCTGGAGGTTGTTGAGCGGGTCGCCGTCCACTTCCACATAGCTGATGTGGCCGCCGTTGGTAAAGGCGTGGTACGGAGCTTCAAGACGGATCTTGTTGAAGGCATTGATGGGGAAGTACACCGGAATGTGGAAGGAGTTGGTGTAGTAGTCCCTGTCGGTGATGCCCGGAATGTTGCCGAACAGCTTGCGGTCGTACTTGACGAATCGGCCGGCAAGACCTTCGGCGGGCGTAGCGATGACGGTAAAGTTGAGACCCGTTTCCTCGCCCTTGGCGTCAGAGCGCTCGCGGATGGTGCGCACGATGCGCAGGCCGAGTTCCTGAGCTTCCTCGGATTCGCCGTGATGAACGCCGATGAGCGCCTTGAGGCATTCGGCAAGTCCGATGAAGCCGGTGGTCAGCGTGCCGTGCTTGAGCACTTCGCCCACTTCGTCGTTGGGCGCAAGCTCGTCGGAATCCAGCCAGATGCCCTGACCCATGAGGAAGGGATAGTTGCGGCAGCGCTTGTGGCTCTGAATTTCAAAGCGTTCAAGCAGCTGGCCGAACACGAGGTCGATCTTTTCGTTGAGTTCCTCGAAGAATCCTTCCACGTCGCCGCGATGCTTGAGACCGAGACGGGGCAGGTTGATGGACGTAAACGACAGGTTGCCGCGGCCGAAGGTGGTTTCGCGCTCGGAATCGTAGCGGTTGGCCATGACGCGGGTACGGCAGCCCATGTAGGCGACTTCATGGTTGGGGTCGTCGCCCTTGAGATAGGGGGCGTTGAACGGCGCATCCATGAAGGAGAAGTTCGGGAACAGGCGCTTGGCCGACACGCGGCAGGCCAGCTTGAACATGTCGTAGTTGGGGTCTTCGGGATTGAAGCTGTAGCCTTCGCGCACCTTGAAAATGTGGATGGGGAAAATGGGCGTTTCGCCGTTTCCGAGACCGGCATCTTCGGCAAGGAGCGTGTTCTTGATGACCATGCGGCCTTCGGGAGTGGTGTCCGTGCCGTAGTTGATGGAGCTGAAGGGCACCTGAGCGCCGGCACGGCTGTGCATGGTGTTCAGGTTGTGAATGAGCCCTTCCATGGCCTGATAAGTGTCCTTGTCGGTCTTGGTGATGGCCTTGTCGATGACGTGGGAGACTTCCTTTTCGGAAAGTTTCGTCATGAGCTGTTCTTTCACGAACGCAAGGCCGTCCTTGTCGAGAATGGACCGGAAGGATGCGTATTCCCCGGTAGGAAAGGCATACTTGCGAAGAGCGGTCTTCACGTCTTTGCGGAAGTCTTCCGGAGCATCGCGCATGTCGAGGGCGAGATCGACGTTCTTGATGAAGCTGCGGGCTACGCCCGGGGCGAGGCCGTACTCAAAGTTCGGAATGCTCTGGCCGCCGTGCTGATCGTTCTGGTTGGACTGAATGGCGATGCAGGCAAGGGCGCTCGCGCACTGAATGCTGTTGGGTTCGCGCAAAAAGCCGTGACCGGTGTTGAAGCCGCCGGTAAAGAGCTTCTTGATGTCGATCTGACAGCAGGTCGTCGTGAGGGAAAGAAAGTCCAGATCGTGGATGTGGATGTCGCCTTCTTCGTGAGCGCGGCTGTATTCGGGCGAGAGCAGGTAGTTCTTGTAGAACGCCTTGGCGGCCTCGCTGCCGTAGCGGAGCATGGTGCCCATGGGCGTATCGCCGTCGATGTTGGCGTTTTCGCGCTTGAGATCGAGCTCCTTGGCATCGGTGAAGGAAAGATCCTTCAGGGTGTTCATGAGCCTGGTCTTCATTTCGCGTACGCGGGTGCGCTCGTTGCGATAGAGAATGTAGGCCTTGGCCGTGCGGGCATGGCCGGCTTCGATGAGAACCTTTTCCACCAGATCCTGCACATGTTCCACGTCAGGGGTATCGTCGCCTTCGGCCTCAAGCATATCGAGCACCTGATCGGCAAGGTTGCGGGACATGGCACGGTCGGTACCGCCCTGCGCCTTGGCCGCTCGGAAGATCGCCTCGTCGATTTTGGCTATGTCGAAGGGGACAATTCTAGAGTCGCGTTTCTTGATGAAGCGAATCATAAACTCTGCAACCTCTGATGAACTTGAAAATTCCTGGGGATCCAGGGGTGTGCGCCGTATGCTCGGCTTTGTGGCAACAGCGCGATTATACAGACAAAAAAACTCGGGTTCCATACCGATGGACAGCGTTTTTGATCACTGTCCCAAGCCGTTTGGGTATTCTTTTCCCGACCCGAGAAGAAGAGCCTAGCCTGCCGGAAGGAGTGGGTCAAGCATCGTTCCGAAAAGAACTGAGGCTTATCCGATACTCTTATCATGAGATTCGTCTGAGGGCGCGGCTCCGGGGCGGCCCAAAAAATTTTTTGTGCAGGAAGCGGCCTCGAAGGAGCTCTTGACAACGCCAGGCGTCGCGGGTAAAACGTCTTCACGCAGTGGAAGGTAAGATTCATTTCGGGTCTTGCCTTTCTTACATCCTGATGCACCGCGCAAGGCGGTTCTGGTAGGGTGGCCTGACGACGGCCTCCCTTTTTTATTATATAAGGTATGATACATGGGAAAAGGTCTTTCTCCTGAACAGCTCGTCCGTCGCGTGCGCGAGGCGGCCGAGCCTGTCATCGCGTCGTTCGACCTGATGCTCTGGGGCATCGAGGTCGTGTCCGGCGGGCGCACGGTGGTGCGCGTGTATGTGGATGCTCCGGCCGGAAGCTCGGCCATGGAAAACGGCAGCGGTGAGGACGGTGTGCTGGAAGGCGTGTCCGTGGATCATTGCGCGGAAATTTCGCGCATGGTGGGACTGGCGCTCGACGTGGACGAAGTGTTTTCCGACGCGTGGGTTCTGGAAGTTTCATCCCCCGGCATGGACCGGCTGTTTTTCGAGCCTTCCCAGCTTGCTTCCTATGCGGGGCGCGAGCTGGATGTGATGCTTTCCGATCCCCATCCCGACATCGCCGGAAGGCGCAAGTTCAGGGGGCCGCTCGTGAGCGTTGCGGGCGATTCTTTCGTCATGGAGGTGCTTCTTGCTCCTGCCGAGGGAGAAAAGCCCGCTCCTTCCAATGTTTCCATTCGATGGGACTGGGTGAGAAAGGCGCGCCTTGTCCCTGTTTTTCCTGACACCAGCAAGCCCGGAGCCGGAAAGAACGCGAAAAAGGCGGCCGGCAAAGGCGGAGGTAAGCAAGCATGAGCCTGGAACTGAAGAAAGCCATTGAACAGATCAGCAAGGACAGAGGGCTGGATCGTGATATGCTCATCAGCACGCTTGAAGAAGCCGTGCGCACGTCCGTGACCCGCAAGTACGGCGACGATCTGGACGTGGAAGTGCATTACAGCGACGACACCGGCGACATTGAGGTGTTCCAGTTCAAGTTCGTCGTGGACGAGGTGGAAGACCCTCTCACCCAGATTTCCCTGGAGGACGCCCGTCAGCACGATCCCTCCATTCAGATCGACGACGAAATGGGCTTCCGTCTCAAGGTGGAGGATCTCGGCCGCATCGCCGCCCAGTCCGCCAAGCAGGTGATCATTCAGCGCATGCGCGACGCCGAGCAGGAACTCATCTATGAAGAGTTCAAGGACCGCGTGGGCGAGATCGTGAGCGGCATGGTTCAGCGTCGCGATAAGGGAGGCTGGGTCATCAATCTCGGCCGTACCGAAGCCCTGCTGCCCCGCGAGGAGCAGATTCCCAGAGAACATTACAAGCGCAACGACCGCATTCAGGCGCTCATCATCGACGTGCGTCGTGAAGGCCGCGGTCCGCAGGTCATCATTTCCCGTGCACACCGCGACTACATGGCCGCGCTGTTCCGCCGCGAAGTGCCTGAAGTGGACGACGGCAGCGTGCAGATCATGGGCGTGGCCCGCGATCCCGGTTCCCGCGCCAAGGTTGCCGTGCTCTCTCGTGAGCGCGACATTGACGCCGTGGGCGCCTGCGTGGGCGTGCGCGGTTCCCGCATTCAGAATATCGTGCAGGAGCTGCACGGCGAGCGCATAGACATCGTGGTGTGGAGTCCCGATATTGCCACATATGCCCGCAATGCTCTGGCTCCGGCCATCGTGTCCCGCATCAACGTGGACGAAGCTTCCAATCTTCTGGAAGTCACCGTGCCCGACGATCAGCTCACCAATGCCATCGGCCGCAAGGGTCAGAACGTCAAGCTGGCCGCCAAGCTCCTCGGCTGGAAGATCGATATCTTCACCGAATCCCGCTATCACGAAGCCAACGCCGCCGGTCGCGGACTGGAACAGGTGGCCAGCGTGGCCGAGATTCCCGTGGACAGACTCATGGAAGCCGGTTTCCGTTCGCTTGACGCCCTGCGTGCGGCTTCGGACGAGGAACTTGCCGAAAAGCTTGAACTGGCCTCCGCGCGCATTGCCGATCTGCGCGCTGCCGTGAATTTCCTCAGCCCCGTGGTTGAAGGCGAAGCCGAGGAAAAAACGGAATCCGGCGAGGAATAGAGCATGGAGGATTGGCAGGGACCCGTACGCATGTGTGTCGTATGCAGACGGCGCTTTGCCAAGTCGCAGCTCCTGCGTCATGTGTCTGCCCCAGAAGGCGCCGCCGCCGGGAACGGGCTTGAAGCAGATGAAGCTCAGACAAGGCCGGGCAGAGGCTGGTATGTATGCGACGACCCGGCTTGCCGGGCGCGTTTTGCGGGCATGAAATTCAGGCGCAAATCTCACAAGGGGAGAAAGAATGGATAAGATAAAGATAAAGGATGCCGCGCTCGAACAGGGCATGAAGCCCGAGGAGCTGGTGGCCCGCCTGCGCGAGGCCGGGATAGAAAAGACGGTCAAAGGTTCCATCTCCCCGGAAGAATACGAAAAAGTCAAGGTTAAAAAGTCGGAGGCCTCTGTGGAAGTTGTCCGCAAAGACGTTATTATACGTCGTCGTTCCAAGCCGGCAGCGGCGGAAGCTCCTGCCGCTCCCGTAGTCGAAGAGAAGGCCGCGGCACCTGCCGCCGCGGTGGAAAACGCCGCTCCCGCCGCTCCCGAAACCGGAGCCGCGGAGCCGAAGAGCGCACCTGCCGCGGAAAAGGCCCCCAGAAAGGCCAGAGCTCCCCGTGAGGCCGCTTCCGTGGCGCGCATCGTGCGTCCGGCTCGAGTGGTGACGCCGGAACCCGCTCCCGCGGCTCCGGCTCCTGTTGCCGCCAGAGTGGAGGAAAAGCCGGTTTCTGCCGAGAAGCCTGCGGCTGAAAAGGCCGCCGTGGTCAAGAGTGCCGAAACAAAGCCCGCAGCCGAAGCCCGCGTGGTGGAAAAATCCGCCGCTGTTGAGAAGCCCGCTGCGGAAAAGGAAGTCGACAAGGCTCCCCGTGCCCGCAAGGTGGAGACTCCCGCCGCGCGCATCGTTTCGCCCCGTCCCGCCACGGTGGTGACGCCTGCCGCTCAGGAATCGAAGCCTGAAGCAAAGGTGGTCGCGGTGGCCGAAGCGCCGAAGTCCGAGCGCGCCCGCAGGGCTCCTGCCGCTTCCGCCGAGCCTGAAGGCTCTTCGCAGCCCAGCCTTCTGCCCCCCGTGCAGGAACGTCGTCACGTTTCCGAGGAGAATGAGGGCGAGGATGCCCACAGAAAGGCTCAGCCTGCCGCCGACAGCGCGCCCCGCGTGCGCGTGATTTCCCGCCCCGATCCTACACAGGCCCGCATCATCCGTCCCGCGGCGCCTTCCGAGAGCCGTCCTTCCCGCGATGGAGACTCCCGTCGCGACGGCGGTCGCCGCGACAACCGCAATGCTCGTCCCGATGCCCGCGACGGTCGCGAGAACGACAGCCGCGACAATCGTCGTTCCGGCGGCAACCGTCCTTCCGGCAATCGTCCGGCAGGTCGTTCTTCCGGCGGCGCTTCCTTCACGCCTCCCTTCGGGCAGCAGCCGCCCATGGATAATGAGCAGAGCCGCAAGAAGCGCAACAACAAGAACCGCCGCACTTCCGACTTCCCTCAGGATTCCGACGATTTCAGCCGTCGTCACGGCGGTCCCGACATGGATGATGACGAGGGCATGGTTCGTACCCGCCGTTCGCACAAGCCCAAGAAGCCGCAGCATCAGGCGCCGAGCCAGTCCACGCAGCCCATGAAGGCCGCCAAGCGCAAGATTCGTATCGAGGAATCCATCCGCGTGGCCGATCTCGCCCATCAGATGGGCGTGAAGTCCAGCGAGATCATCAAAGTTCTGTTCGGTCTTGGCGTGATGGCCACCATCAACAATGCCCTCGATATTGACACGGCTACGCTGGTGGCTTCGGAGTTCGGCTACGAAGTGGAAAAGGTGGGCTTCTCCGAAGAAGATTACCTGGTGCCCTCCGTGGCGGATACGCCTGAAATGCTCAAGCCCCGTCCTCCGGTGGTGACCATCATGGGTCACGTCGACCACGGCAAGACTTCGCTTCTTGACGCCATCCGCAAGACCAGCGTGACCAGCGGCGAAGCGGGCGGCATCACGCAGCACATCGGTGCCTATCTCGTCAAGACCAAGCGCGGCGACATCGTGTTCCTCGATACGCCCGGTCATGCGGCCTTTACCGCCATGCGTGCCCGTGGTGCTCAGGTGACCGACCTCGTGGTGCTTGTGGTGGCCGCCGACGACGGCGTCATGGAGCAGACCCGTGAAGCCATCAACCATTCGCGTGCTGCCGGCGTGCCCATTCTGGTGGCCGTGAACAAGATAGACAAGGAAACCGCCAATCCCGACCGCGTGCTTCGCGAACTTTCCGAGCTCGGTCTTCAGCCCGAAGCCTGGGGCGGCGACACCGTGGTGGGCATGGTTTCAGCCAAAACCGGCAAGGGTCTCGACGATCTTCTGGAACTCATTGCCCTGCAGGCCGAAATTCTGGAACTCAAGGCCAACCCCAACAAGCCCGCCCGCGGTCACGTGGTGGAAGCCAAGCTCGACAAGGGCCGCGGCCCTGTGGCCACCGTGCTGGTGCAGGAAGGCACGCTCCATCAGGGCGACGTCTTCGTGTGCGGCGTGTTCTCCGGTCGCGTGCGCGCCCTGTTCAACGATCAGGGGCGCAAGATCAAGGAAGCCGGTCCTTCCATGCCTGTGGAAATTCAGGGCTTTGAAGGCGTGCCGGAAGCCGGTGACGAGTTCGTGTGTCTTGAAGACGAAAAGCTGGCCCGCCGCATCGCCGAATCCCGCGCCACCAAGCTGCGCGAGAAGGAACTGGCCAAGGTGTCCCGCGTGACCCTTGAGAACTTCCTCAAGCAGAGCGCCGACGCGCAGGAAGCGCAGGTGCTCAATGTGGTGCTCAAGGCCGACGTTCAGGGTTCTCTGGAAGCCATTACCGAGTCTCTGCGCAAGCTCAGCACCGACAAGGTCCGCATCGACATCATTCACGGCGGCGCCGGTGCCATTTCGGAATCCGACGTCATGCTGGCTGCTGCTTCCAACGCCATCATCATCGGCTTCAACGTGCGTCCCACGGCCAAGGTCAAGGAAGTGGCCGAGCAGGAGCAGGTGGACATCCGCTTCTACGACATCATCTACAAGCTGGTGGATGAGATCAAGAGTGCCATGGCCGGCCTGCTGGCTCCCGTCTCCAAGGAAGTCTACCTCGGTCAGGCGGAAGTTCGTCAGACCTTCTCCGTGCCCAAGGTCGGCCTCATCGCCGGCTGCATGGTCACCGACGGCAAGATCACCCGCACGGCCAACGTGCGTCTGCTGCGTGACGGTGTGGTGGTCTACACCGGCAAGGTCGCATCCCTCAAGCGTCTCAAGGACGATGCCCGCGAAGTGGTGCGCAACCTTGAGTGCGGCGTGGGGCTCGAAAACTTCCACGACATCAAGATCGGCGACATCATCGAAGCCTTCGAGGTTGTGGAAGAGGCGGCCTCCCTCGACTAGCCCGGTCGCTCCGGAACGTCGTCGCGTTTCCGGGCGTGCTTTCCGCTGTTTTCTTTCAGGATTGTTCTGAGGGAAAAACGCGGGAAGAGAAATGCAGATTATTCAGAGCCGGAAGAATGGAACATGTCCGTTCTTCCGGCTCTGAATTTTTTGAGCGCTTTTGAATTGAGTATGCCCTTCTTGCTTCAGGCTTAAAGAAAAGGGCTGAGTCCGCCGCTCAGCGTCTGAAAATGACGTCTGGGAAAGGGACGGGACGTTCAGAAATGGCGTCTTACATGAGCATGACAATCGAAGAAAGGTGTTTTTACCGGGGGAAAGATCTTCGCAGCATGGCATGCTTCCAAGGCATTGCCTGAGGGAGCGTCTGGCCTGGACATTATCCCGGGAGTTGCTTTAACGCCAAGAGGCCGGAAAGCTTTCGCTTTCCGGCCTCTTCGATTGCAGCCTGCTTTTTTGTCTTTTCTGTGCTGTTTCCGCCTTTCGATTCAGGCGGAAATGGAGACTTGGAACCTGCTTTTCCGGGAGGAGTTGCTAGTTCTGCGCTACGCCCCAGTCGTGGCCCTTTTCGGGGTTGAGCTGCCAGACTTTCTTGTGCAGTTCGTTCAAAAGTCGCGGATCCATGAGCAGCGCCGACTTTTCCTGCTTGGAAAGTCCGAAGGGGCCTTTTTCCAGAGCCTTGGCCAGCAGGGCGCGGCGGGTCTTTTCACGCTCTTCGCCGATGGGGCGTTCCCACTTGCGGCGACGGATGAGCGCGATGTGCAGGGCGTGCACGCGGGGAATGACCACGGCGCGCGTGAAACCGCGGCCGCGCTCGATGGTGAAGGGAGAATACCGCTCGGGGCGTTCAAGTTCCCTGTGCATGTCTGCCTGTTCCGGTTCGGCTTTCAGTTCCGAGGATGTGATGAACAGGCCCATGCGCCTGGCGGCAAGTCCCCAGCTGACGCGGCTTGTGAATACCGACAGAGGAATGGAGAACACAAGGCCGATGGCAATGGGAGAGAACCATACGAAGAAGCCGGGGTTGATGAGCCACATCACGCCGCCCCAAAGAAGACCGATGAGCGTGCCCCACCAGTGGAAGCGTATGGCATCGCTCCAGCTCGTGCCCGTGTCGCTGCGGTTCTGCGTATTCCATGAGACTTTCCAGCCGAGCAGCGTGGTGACCACGAAGAAGCTGTGGAAGAGCATTCGTACCGGAGCAAGCAGGGTGGAGATGAATACTTCGCCGAGTACGCTCATGCACATGCTGAACGCGCCGCCGAAGTTTTTGGCTCCTCCCTTGCGCAGGGTAAGGATGATGGCGAATATCTTGGGCATGAACAGCATGATGCAGGTGCTGCCGAGCAGCAGCAGCGCCCATTTGGGATACCAGGTTGGCCACACGGGGAAGAGCGTGGGACCGTTCGGAAAGTAGGACGGAGGAATGAACGCTTCGGTAACGGCCTGAATGGAGCTGAACACAAGAAAGAACAGCCACAGAAGCGCCGAGGCGTAGGACATGATGCCGTTGATGAACAGCGCGCGGTGCGTGGGGAATATGCCGCCGGAGAAGATGAGGCGGCTGTGCTGCAGGTTGCCCTGACACCAGCGGCGGTCGCGGATGAGTTCGTCGATGAGCGAGGGCGGGCTTTCCTCCCAGGAGCCGTCGAGGTCATAGGCCAGCCATACGCCGTAGCCCGCGCGCCGCATGAGGGCGGATTCCACAAAGTCGTGACTCAGGATGTCGCCGGCCAGAGGCCCGCGTCCGGGCAGGGTGGGAAGCTGACAGTGCTTTATGAACGGGTCTACGCGTATGATGGCGTTGTGTCCCCAGTACTGGGCATCGCCGAGCAGCCAGAAGTGCAGGCCCGTGGCAAACACGGGGCCGTAGAGGTGGTTCGCGAACTGCTGCACGCGGGCCACGAGGCTGTTCATGTTCACGGCGAGCGGCGGCGTCTGAATCATGCCCATTTCCGGGTGCAGATCCATGGACTTCACCATGCGCACCATGGTCTTGCCGCTCATGACGCTGTCGGCGTCAAAGACAATCATGTACTTGTACTGCGCGCCCCAGCGGCGGCAGAAGTCAGCCACGTTGCCGCTCTTTCTTTTTGTGTTGTTGCGCCTGCGGCGGTAGAAGATGTGGTTGAAGACGTTTTCTCTCTGGCAGAACTCGTACCAGGCTTCCTCTTCAGCCACCCAGGCGTCGGGGCTGGTGGAGTCGCTGAGAATGAAGATGTCGAACTTGTCGCTTTCGCCCGTCTGCACCAGAGAATGCCAGGTTGCGGCGATGCCTGCCATGTACTTGCGCGTGTCCTCGTTGTAGACGGGGAAAAGAATGGCGGTTCTCGTGGAGTCGGGAATGTCTATGGCGTCACAGCCTTTCGTGGGGGTGAAACGGTCGACCTTGTTCGACAGTACCCAGCAGCCTGCCACGCACATCCAGAAGCCTATGGAAATCCAGCCGAACAGAATGGCAAAAAGCACGGCTGTCATGATTTTGACGGCTTCTATGCCCTGCTGCGGCAGTATGCTGTACATGAGATATGCGCCGATGATGGCGGGCACGAGAATGAGCGTCATGAGCAGCGTACGTCGGCGACCCGCCACGCGTTCCCATTCGAGCTGCTGGCGCTGCCTGTCGGCGCTGTCCTTCCAGGTGGCGCGCGCGGCCATGCCCGAAGGACGGAAAATGCGGAAAAGGCGGCTCAGCGTTTTTTTGAAGATGCTGAGCCAGGGCGTGCGGTCGAGTTCTTCCGCCAGCATCGAACTGCGGGTCATGCCCGGGGCGGACATGAGGTGGGGAGCCTCGTCGCCGGGGATGAGATCGCGGCCTTTTTCGGAGAGAATGGCATGCAGGCAGGCAAGTGCCTCGTCATAGCTCGGATGTTCGGATTCGCAGCGTTTCAGGCTTTCAAATGCCAGTTCCACGCTTTCCTTCGGAGAGAGGGAAAGCCCGCGCGCATAGAGAAGAATGCGGTCACGGACCCGGAAATCCATGTCCTGATAGGTGTTCATGAGAAGACCTTTGAAAGAGGTTTTTAGGCGGCGGCACAACGGGCATGCTCATGCGCTTCGCTTGTGCCGACGTCGGGGCTCCGGGAATGTTCCCGGAGCCGTTCCCGTTACTGCGGCTGGAGCTGCCAGTCGTAGATCCAGGTTTCAGTCAGAGGATCGGGCAGGTTTTCGCCCTTCTTGAGCAGTGCGCGGAAGCGCAGCATGACGGGGCCCTTGCGGGCGGACATGAGGCTCTGAATCACGCCGTCTTCCTTGGGAAGACGCACGGTGAAGGTGAGTCTCCAGCCTCCCGTGGCGGGGTTGCGCAGAAGCTTCTTGTCGAGCAGCGGAATGGGTTCGGGCGTTTCCACGATGCTGGCAAGACCCGTATCTTCGGGCAGTGTGGCCAGCTCGCCGCCAGCAAAGTCTACATGGAAGGTCATGGTGTCGCCGTTTCTGGAAATGCGGGTGGAGGTCACCTGACCGCGGTCGTGCTGCGGGGTTTCGGGTTTCATCCAGTACAGTTTCCAGCTGTACATCTGCGTGTCGGGGTAGCGGAGCTCGGCTTCCGGCTGGTCGGGATTGTTCTTGTCTCGCGGCTTGTCGGGTGTCCAGAATGCCACGATGTTGTCGTGCATCTCATCTTCCGTGGGGATTTCCACAAGGTTCAGCGTACCGGGGCCCCAGTCGCCTTCGGGCTCCACCCACAGGGAGGGACGACGCTCGTAGGCCGCCTCGATGTCCTGATAGCTCTTGAAATCGAAGTCGCGCTGCAGAAGGCCGAAGCCGCGGGGATTCTGAAGCGGGAAGGTGTTGACGCTGAGGCGCTTGGGGTTGGCAAGAGGGCTCCAGAACCAGTGATTGTCGCCGTTGACGTAGAGCAGACCATCGGAATTGTGCACCTCGGGACGGTAGTCGCCGGGGCGTCCGTTCTTTTCTTCGCCGTAGAAGAACATGCTCGTCAAAGGGGCGAGTCCTATTTTCTGGATGTTCTTGGCATCCTTGCGGGTGAAGAGCGCGCATTTCACGTCCATGACGGTAGGCGAGCCGGGCGTGATGATGAAGCGGTAGGCTCCCGCCATGCTTTCGCTGTCCATGAGCGCATAGATGGTGATATCCCTGGCATCGGGGGCGGGCTTCACTATCCAGAATTCCTTGAAGTAGGGGAATTCCTCGCCCTGTGCCATGGCCGTGTCTATGGCGAGTCCGCGGGAATAGATGCCGTAGTGAGTGTCTGCGGCAAGCGCGCGGAAGTAGGATGCGCCGAGGAAGATGGCCACTTCGTCCTTGTAATCGGCTCTGTTCAGCGGATAATGCAGACGAAATCCGGCAAAGTTCAGCTCCTTTGCCTGTGCGACCTGTTTGGAGAGCTCCTCGCTGCCGTATTGGAACAGCGAAGGATCGAAGGACACGTCTTCTACGCTTTCATCGTTCACGATGTGCATGCGCACGGGCCTGTCGTAGTACAGGCCGGGATGGAAGAACTGCACGGTGAACGGAAGGGATTCCTCGGCCCAGAGCGCTTTTTCCGGCAGGTAGCGGATGGATCTCCATTCGTCATAATTGAGTTTGGAGAGAAATTCCGGCACGGGAGTGATGGGAACGTACTTCGTTCCGGCCAGATCCTGTGCTTTTGCCTGCACGTCGGCAAAGGTGAAGGGCGCTGCGGCTTCTGCGGAAAGGGGAAGCGCGAAAAGGGCCGCGAGCATGCACAAAGAGGTAATCATGCGGTGAACCATACGAAATAACTCCCTGAAGATTGGGGATTTCATTGTCCGTAATTGCGTCGTTGGAGCCTGACAAGCAAAAAGGAGCCGCGGCAGCTCTGACCGCAGTTTGCGGTCGGCCGTCCTGTCCGGCCTGGAGCGTTGAACGCCGTCGCGGTTCCTTGTCTTCCTTTCCTACTTAAAGCCGGAACGGCTCCATGTCCAGAGATTTTATCCCCTTGCGGCACGGGAAAGGCTAAGGTAGGATGGCTGCCCGGGCGGAATTGCTCCCCCGCGCATGAAGAACAAAAACAGGAACAGTCATGGACGCGTTGCTCGAACTCAGGCAGGTAAGCCGTGCATTTACCGTACAGCGAGGTCTTTTCGATCCTCGTCCGGCCAGCGTGAAGGCCGTGAGCGACGTGAGCTTGCATCTGTTTCCCGGTGAAACGCTGGGCCTTGTGGGCGAATCCGGCTGCGGCAAGTCTACGCTTGCACGCATGGCTGTCGGACTTCTTCCTCCTTCTTCCGGCGACGTGCTTCTTTCCGGGCGTCCCGTCGGAGCGTGGTCCGCTCTTGAGCGCGCAAGTCGCATTCAGATGGTCTTTCAGGATCCGTTCTCCTCGCTCGATCCGCGTCAGAGCGTGGGGGCAAGCATCGCCGAGCCGCTTCGTCTGGCGGCAAAGGCCGCAGGCAGACCTCTTTCCCGACAGGAGTGGAGGGAGAAAGTGCAGGACGTGCTCGTGCAGGTTGGGCTCCAGAGCGAGCACATCGACCGGTATCCGCATGAGTTTTCCGGCGGACAGCGGCAGCGCGTGGCCGTGGCCAGGGCCATTGTGGCCGGACCCGGCGTTGTCGTGTGCGACGAGCCCGTTTCGGCGCTGGATGCCTCGGTTCAGGCACAGGTGCTGAATCTTTTGAAGGACATGCAGCAGAACATGGGCCTCGGCTATCTGTTCATTTCCCATGACCTCGGCGTCATAGGCTTCATGAGCGATCGTGTGGCGGTCATGTATCTCGGCCGCCTCGTGGAAGTGGCCCGCTGCGATGAACTTTTCTCCCATGCCGCGCATCCGTACACGGAAGCGCTCATGGCCGCCGCGCCGTCGCGCGATCCTTCGCGCCGCGGGCGTGGTCAGATTCTTTCCGGCGAGATGCCGAGCCCTCTTTCTCCTCCTGCGGGCTGTGCCTTCCATCCGCGCTGTCCTCATGCGAGACCGTTGTGCCGGGAAGAGGAGCCTCCGCTCGTTCAGCTCAACCCTGGGCATGCCGTGCGCTGCCATTTTCCCTTGTGAGGATTGCATGATCATTCTTGACAAACAGTATGTGTCCCGGGAGCTCCGGGAATATCTTTCCCAAAGCCGCGTCCCCGTGCTTCGCAACGAGGCGGCGCTTGCCGCAGCGCCCGAAGGCACCTTCCGTCTCGTTTCCGATGAGGAGGCCGACGCGCTTCTTGCCGGAGGCGACCGCATTTACACTACCTGCGAAAATTCCCTTTCCTGGGTGCTCAGGCATTCCCCCGACAAGGGACTTCAGAAGGGCATTGCCCTCTGCAAGGACAAGGCCGCCTTTCGCCGCATGCTCTCGAAAATATACCCTGATTTCATGTTCCGGGAAGTGGCCGCCGCCGACCTTGAGAGCATCGACTTCAGCACGCTGAAGACCCCTTTCATTCTCAAGCCTTCCGTGGGCTTCTTCAGCGTGGGCGTGTACACCATTTTCAATGAAGAAGACTGGAAGAAGGCACTGGAAGACATACGCCTTCATTCCGGCGACTGGAAGAAGAGCTACGATGAAAGCGTGGTGGCGAACACCCGCTTTATTCTTGAAGAGTACATAGGCGGCGAGGAATACGCCGTAGACTTCTACTATGACGGCGAGGGCCGCGCGGTCATCGTCAATATTTTCCATCACGAGTTCGCCTCGGCCGAAGACGTGAGCGACAGGTTGTACTGCTCCGGAGCTTCCATTATTCGTGAGCATCTTCAGCCGTTCACGGATTTCTTCAACCGCATGAACGAAGAGATGGGCGCGCGCAATCTGCCCATCCATCTGGAACTTCGCGTGGATCGTGGCCGCATCATTCCCATTGAGGCCAATCCTCTGCGCTTTGCCGGATGGTGTCTGACCGATCTGTCTCTGCATGCCTACGGCTTCCGCACCTACGACTATTTCCTGAACGACATCCGTCCCGACTGGGATACGCTTCTGAAAGGAAAGGAAGACAGGATTTATTCGTTCATCGTGCTGAATCCTCCGGCGACTCTCAAGGACAGCGACGTGTTCAACTATGACAGACTCTGCGCATCCTTCCGCAACGTCATGGAGCTTCGTCGCATAGACTATCACACCGGTCCGGTGTTCGGGTTCCTGTTTACTGAGACACTGGCTTCCGACCGTACGGAGCTGGATCATATCCTGCACAGCGATCTTACCGAGTATCTCGACTGAGCTCGGAAACGGTACTGGCATGAGAGGGGCGGCTGCCGAAATGGCGACCGCCCTTTTGCCTTAATTTCGTGATGTGGGAGGGGAACGTGACCGGAAAAAGCTCCGGAACTGTCTTTACTGTGGGGCAGCGCTATTTCAGGAAAGACGAGACAGTAATTCAAGATGTTGAGGCATAAGAAAGACCTCCGAATTCCATAAGCGGAAAACGGAGGTCTTTGGGTGCGCAGGAACAGAAGTCTACACGATGCCGTGTTCGCCGGGGCGTTCGTAGTCATCCTTCTGCTTGGTCTTTGCGTGGTAGAGATTCACGTCGCCGAAGGCGATGAGAATGGGAGAGGCCACGAAGATGGAGGAGAAGGTACCGAACACGATGCCGAGGGTGATGGTGAGGGCGAAGTTGTGGATGACGTTGCCGCCGAGCAGGTACAGGGACAGACTGGCTACCAGGGTGGTGGCCGAGGTCATGATGGTGCGCGACAGCGTCTGGTTCACGGACTTGTTGATGATTTCGCCCATGGAGGGCTTTTTCTGGCTGTCCGAAGGCACGGCACGGAGGTTTTCACGGATGCGGTCATAGACGACGATGGTGTCGTTGATGGAGTAGCCCACGAGGGTGAGCAGGGCCGCGATGACGTTGAGGTCTATTTCCACGCCGAGCAGCGTGAGCAGGCCCAGCGTGACGATGACGTCGTGTATGAGGGCCAGAATGGCACCCAGAGCAAAGTTGAGCTTCAGCTTCCAACAGCAGATGAGCGTGATGATCATGCCGATGGCCACGCCCCACAGTCTGTTGAAGCCGAGATATGCGGCACCGTACACGGCCCCACAGAGCACGAGGGCCATGGCTCCGGCTATGAACCAGCTGTATTCGAAACGACCGGAGATGTAGACGGTGATGAGCAGCACGGCGTAGAACAGGGCTTCAATGGCCATGTTGCGCAGATCGTTGCCCACCTTGGGACCCACGGATTCCAGACGCTGGATGGTCGAGGCGTTGTCGGGAATGCTGGACTTGAGCGCGGAAGAAACCTGTTCGCGCAGATCCTGATTTTCCCCTGAGGGCATGGAGAAACGCAGCAGATAGTCGCGGTTTTCGGTGTCCACCTGCTGCACGGTGAGGCCGGGCAGGTCGACGTTCTGCAGCGCGGTCTTCACCTGTTCGTCGGGAATGGGCTGGGCGAACTCAATCTGCACCATGACGCCGCCGGCAAAGTCCACGCCGTAGCGCAGGCCGCCGTTCATGATAATGGCGATCAGGCCGAGGATGATGAAGAAGCCGGAAATGCTGTAGGCTATGCGGCGGAAGCCGACAAAGTCGATGTTGGTCTGACGGGAAAGAAGTGCGAATGCCATGGAAAGGACCTCTTTGGCCTAGATGCTGATTTTCTGGCTGCCGGAACGGGAAACCCACGTTTCAAAGACGGCCCGTGAGACGAAGACGGCCGTGAACATGGAAGCCAGAATACCCAGCGACAGCGTGACGGCGAAACCGCGGACGGGACCTGTGCCGAACTGGTACAGAATGGCCGCCGTGATGAGCGTTGTCAGGTTCGAGTCGATGATGGAAATGCTGGCCCGGCTGAAGCCGGCCTTCACTGCTTCCATGGCGGACATGCCGTTTTTGAGTTCTTCCCTGATGCGCTCGAAAATGAGCACGTTGGCGTCCACGGACATGCCGATGGTGAGCACGATGCCCGCAATGCCGGGCAGGGTGAGCGTAGCGCCGAAGAGCGTCATGCCGGCAAGAAGAATGGTGATGGTGAAGCAGAGCATGA
>NZ_CALUWV010000007.1 GCF_944324575.1 uncultured Mailhella sp.
CATCATCCGCTGCAGCGGCATTTTCCCCGACGCCCAGGGCAAGTTCAAGAGCAAGTGGCCGGAATATGAAACCCTGTGGTGCTTCGGCCCCCACAGCAACATCGACGACCTCGACCTCATCTGCACCTTCGACCACATGTGCGACGACATCGGCGTGGACACCATTGACGTCGGCGTGGCCGTCGGCGTGGCCATGGCCGGCGGCGGCATTCCGCTCGGCGACGGCAAGGCCGTCATGGAAGCGATGAAGGGCATCAGCGAAGGCACCCCGCTCGGCCGCATCATCGGCTGCGGCACGGCCACCACGGGCCGTGTGTTCGGCGTGAGAAGAGTGCCCTGCGTCAAGGGTCAGAGCCTGCCCGCCTATGATCCCCGTGCGGTCAAGGGCGTGGGCGTCACCTACGCCACCACCCCCATGGGCGCGGACCACACCGCCGGCTACGCGGTGACCGCCAACATTCTCTCCTGCGGCGGCAAGGTCGATCCGCTCAAGAAGGACGGTCAGATCGAGCTTTCCCGCAACCTGCAGATTGCCACGGCTTCCGTGGACAGCGTGGGCCTGTGCCTGTTCACGGCCTTCGCCATCCTCGACATTCCGGACGCTCTTGCGGCCATCGTGGACATGCTGAACGCCAAGTTCGGCTGGAAGCTTACCGGCGATGACGTGGTCACCCTCGGTCAGCGCATTCTGTCCACCGAAATCGACTTCAACCGTCGTGCCGGCATCACCGAAGCCGCCGACCATCTGCCCGACTTCTTCACCGACGAGCCCGTGGCGCCTCACAACACCACCTTCGACTTCACGCCTGAAGAACTGCAGACCACCTTCAACTGGATAAAGAAGTAACCTTTGTCCGTCCCGCGCGGAGCCTCTCCGCGCGGGACCTTCCGACCATGAGCATACTGATAAAACTGAGCACAACTCTGCGCGACATGGTTCCCGGCTACGATCCGGAAACGGGCCTCTCCGTCTCCCTGGAGAACGGTGAAGAATCCGTCACGGCGGGCGACCTGGCCGCGCGCATCGGCATTCCTCTGGAGGAAATCAAGATCATCATGATCAACAGTCGCCAGAGCGAACTCGACAGCGTCGTGCACGACGGAGACCGTGTAGCCTACTTCCCCGCCGTGGGAGGAGGTTAAATGGCCAGTCTTCCGGACACACAGACGCTGCTGAAAGCAATCGAGCCTTTCCTCACCCGAAGAGCGGACGAAACGGACGTGTCCAGAGCGGGCATACGTCTTCTGTCCGAGAAAACGGGAATGACGGAGCGCGCCGTCATGGCGGAGCTACTTTCCCGCGATCTCTGGCCGGAACGTTTCAGTCGCTGCAGGGGAGCCTTTTCCGCGCAGTCGCTCTCCCGTCTGCTCTCCGCCAGAATTCTTGTGGCCGGATGCGGAGGCCTCGGCGGACACGTGGCCGAACTTCTGGCACGCATGGGCGCAGGAAATCTGGTACTCTGCGACCCCGACAGATTTGAGGAAAGCAATCTCAACCGCCAGCACTTCTGTACGGAAAAAACTCTCGGTCGTCTCAAGGCGGAAGCCTGCCGCGAAGGCCTGCTGGAGCTCGCCTCCTACATGAACGTTGAAGCTCATGCCGTTGCCTTGGACGAAAGCAACCTTCCCAGCCTGCTCAGGGGCGTGGACGCGGTCATGGACTGCCTTGATTCCGTGGCCAGAAAAAAAATGCTGGAACACGAGGCCGAGAAGGCCGGTGTTCCCTGCGTGCAGGGTTCCGTGGCGAGAAACGAAGGCCTCGCCCTTTTCGACAGTTCCTTCGCCTTGCCCTTCTCCAGAGTGTATCCCGGCGAAGTTTCAGGAAATCTGGAAGGCACCGCCATGAATACTCACGTGCTCACAGTAGCAGGCACCGCCACTCTTATGGTATCTCTTCTCATGCGGTGGCTCTGCATGAACAAAAATGACGGCGGAAAGCTTTTTCATCTCGACCTTTCCATTCCAGAACTGGAACCCCTTTCCTTTTCCGTCTGAACCGAAAAAACACATCATCAAATAAAGGATCACGGCATGGCATTCATCAGCGATCAGCAATGGAGACGCATAGAGCCGTTTCTCGCCCGGGGCAAGAAAGTAGGACGCCCCCGCAAGAGCGACCGCGAAACGCTCGAAGCCGTTCTCTATGTCCTTACCACAGGCTGCCGCTGGAGCGACCTGCCCCGCGACATGGGCAGCTATGTCACGGCATGGCGACGCTTTACGGCATGGAAAAAGGACGGAACCTTCGACATCATCCGTTCCTGCCTGCCTGCAAGCGTGCAGCTTTCCGAAAATGCGACCACGCCGCGCAAAATCAAGACCGGCAAGTGCAGCCTGGCCATGAAGAAATACGTCAGTCCCAGCAAAAACTCGCAGGCCGATTCCTGACGAGTATCATCCACAGGGGAGTTTGCCAAAAGAGGCCCCTCTCTCCGCATTTTCCCGTTCTGCGGCAAGCCTTCGGGAAGACTTTCCTGTCCAGAAATCCGCACGAACGCTTCCCGAAGGCTTTTTCAGACGGTCTTTTCCCCATGGTTCCGAGGTCTGAAGTTCAGACGTCGGAACCTTTTTAATGTGGCATCGTGCACGCCCACGTTTTTCTGCGGGACCGGGCACAGGAGGGGGCGGCAAAACAAGGAAAGAGCCCGCTCCCCACGGCCCTGGTAACGCAGAAAGACGAGCGTCTCTTCCGTTATTTTCCGTCGTATTCCCAGATGATCTCCCCGGTTCTGTCCGTGCCGTATCCGCCCATTTCCTGGACGCTTTTTTTGAACTCGTCGGAACGGATGACGTCAAGAAGAGCCAGAATGCGCGCATCCTCCGCATAGCGCTTCGGAATGACGAGATCGTACTCCTCCACGCCTACGGAAATGAAGTCCAGCCCGAGGGCCGCAGCCGCTGAGCGCACGCCGAGCCCCGCGTCGGCACGACCGGAAAGCACGGCGGCCGCCACGTTCATGTGCGTGTATTCCTCGTCGCGGTAGCCCTGTATGCGTGCTGGCGACAGTCCGCGCTTTTTAAGCTCGTAGTCAAGAAGCACGCGCGTGCCGCTGCCTCTCTGCCGGTTGATGAACTGCACGTCCTCGCGGCACAAATCCTCGAAGGACACGATATGCTTCGGATTGCCGGGCAGTACCATGATGCCCTGCTCGCGATCCACAAGCTGCACCAGCATGGCGGGCACTCCCTTCAAGTTCTCCTGAATGGCCCGTCGGTTGTACACGCCGCTCTCCTCGTCGAGCAGATGGCTGCCTGCCAGATGACACTGGCCTCGCTGAAGCGCGAGAAGACCGCCGAGAGAACCTACGTGAGCCGAGGTCAGCCGGAAGCCCGGATGCTTTCGTCTCAGCATGCTGTCGATGAGATCCAGCGTATTGTCATGACTGCCCACGGCGAGCAGCGCGCCCTCTATCTCCTCCCGGGTACGAAGCAGCTCCGCGCGCACGGGCACTCCCGCGTCAAGCCCCTCGCGGTCGCGCTCTATGGGAATGACGGCGTCCGCACGGGAAAGGCTGGTCACGGTGCCTGCCCCGCGGGGAAGCGTGACGGCGTAACAGGTTCCGTCCACCATGCCGAGCTTCACGCGAAGCCTCTCCTCCATGCCGGGACGCGAAGGTATGGGATTGCAGGGAATGACGGAAACGGACTCACGATGCCTGATGCCCCGCTTCTGCCAGCGGGCAAGCAGCGGAAGTGCGAATTCCTCCATGGCCACGATGGCGGATACCGGATAGCCCGGCGTGCCGATGACAGGTACCCTGCGTCCCCCGGACTCCACAATGCCGAGCGCCGTGGGCTTGCCCGGCATGACGGCCACGCCGTGCACCAGAAGCTCGCCCATGCCGGCAATGACGTCGGCCGTGTAATCATGACTTCCTGCGGATGAACCCGCGTTCATGATGACAAGATCCGCCCCGCCCTCCACGGCCGAAGCTATGGCCGCGCGGATGAGCTCCACGTCATCGGGCACAATGGGGCACACGCGGGCATGACCGCCCGCCTCCTCAACCATGGCGGAAAAAATGAGGGAGTTGAATTCCGGCAGAGCGCGCCCGGATCGAAGATCCTCTTCCTTCGCCTCGTCGAGAGCCACGATTTCCGAACCGCTGGGTATGATGGCCACCTCGGGCCTGCGGAACACGGAAGGACGGGTTACGCCTGCTGCGGCCAGAGCGCCGAGTTCGTACGGCCCAACGACCACGCCCGGCGCAAGAATGATCTCCGTAGCCACCATGTCTTCACCGAGCTTGCGCACATGCTGCCAGGGAAAGGCGGCCTTTTCCGTGACTACGTACTTTCCGCCTTCCTCCACATTGAGATGCTCCACCATGATCACGGCGTTGCAGCCTTCGGGCATAAGGTGACCGGTATTGATCCAGAAGGCGTTTTTGCCGATTTCCAGACGCAGCGGTCTGCGGGCGGAGGCCGTGAACGTATCCTCGGCCTTCACGGCCACGCCGTCCATGGCCGCGCCGTGAAACGCAGGCGAGGAACGCCTCGCCTCCACGGGACGGGAAAGCACGCGATGCAGCGCGGCGGAAAGCGGGACTTCCTCTTCGGAAAGTTCCGCCTCAAGCGCATCCGTGCGGGCGAACCAGAGTTCCCGGGCTTCGTCGGGAGTCTTCATCGTAAGATAGGTATGTCTTGGCATATGTTCTCTCCTGGCGCAGCGCGCCATGATGACAGTCTATTCACGGCAGAGCGGCAGAAACGCCGTCGCCTCTCTCGCCGTCCGGCCCTGCGCCGAAAGAACCGGCGCCTCTGCCGGTCGAACGGGAAAAAGCAGAAAGCCGCCTTACGGAAAGGACAGCCGTGCTGCGGCATCCGACAGGGGGCGGGACGGAGCCTCAGCGCAGAAGCTCTGCAAACACTTCCTGTCCGGCGTACAGTCCTTCACTGTTTTCCGGGCAGACTACAAGAGCGTCGGCCTCCACGAGGCCGGAAATGAGTCCTGAAGGCGCGGTGAGGGGCTCAGCCGTCCAGCCATCTCCAGAGCGAGAGAGCTTCACGCGTATGAAGTCTCTGCGGCCCTGCGCCGAGGCCACGCCCCGGGAGAGTACGGCCCGTACGCCTGCGGGGACAGGCTCCTCCATCCCCTGAAGATGGCGGAGAAGCGGCGCAAGAAAGACTCTTGCGCATA
This sequence comes from uncultured Mailhella sp., assembly GCF_944324575.1. Taxonomy (GTDB): domain Bacteria; phylum Desulfobacterota; class Desulfovibrionia; order Desulfovibrionales; family Desulfovibrionaceae; genus Mailhella. The sequence continues at coordinate 5,141 of NZ_CALUWV010000007.1, forward strand.
CGAGAGCGCTCGAAACGTGCCCGGGAAGTCCCATAAGGCACTTTTTGCCGGAACGGGCAAGGATAAACGGCTTGCCGGGACTGATGGCCGCTCCGTGAACCAGCAGCTCCCCTCCGGGCATGGAAAGAAAAATGTCCACGGTATGATCCCGCATGCCCGCCGAGGAGCCGCCCGAAAGCAGCACCACGTCGGCCCAGTCCAGAGCGTGACGAACAGACGCTTCCAGCTTTGCCACGTCGTCGCGGACAAGCCCCTCAAAGCGCACGCACGCGCCCTCCTGACGGCACAGCGCAGCAAGGGAATGGGAGTTCACGTCGCGCACCTGCCCGGGAAGAGGCTTCTCGTCAAAGGGGACAACCTCGTCTCCCGTCGAAAGAATGGCCACGCGCGGCAGCCTCGTCACCGGCACGCGTACCTGACCAAGAGCCGCAAGCAGACCTATTTCCTGCGGACGCAGACGCCGTCCGGCAGCGATGAGCGTTTTTCCTGCGGCGGCGTCCTCATCGTGTTCAAGTACATGGTCGCCCGGCGCCTGCGTCCGCACGAGCTCCACCAGACTGCCGCCCGCAGGACGGGAATATTCCACCATGACCACACAGTCCGCGCCCTCGGGCAGCATGCCGCCCGTGAGTATGCGCGCCGTCTGTCCCGGCGCAAGCGAAAAGTCCGGAGCCTTTCCCATGGGGCAGTCGCCCACACACTCCAGAAGCGCGGGAGAGCCTTCCTGCGCGCCGAACACGTCCCGAGCCCGGACGGCATACCCGTCCACTGTGGAGCGGTCGAAGCCCGGCAGATCTTCGGGCGCCGTCCAGTCCCGCGCAAGGCAGCGCCCCGCGCAATCGTCCAGCGGAACGCTTTCCTCTTCAAGAGGCTCAAAGGTCTTGACGAGCGACAGCACCTCGTCCACCGATTTCAGGGTAAGAAAGGACTTCATGACTTCTCCCGGGTAAATGGAATGATACTGTGCGGAGTATAGACTTTTGAAGGAAAAAGAAAAGCCGTTCCTAGCTTCACGCTCGGCGCCAAACCCGAGACCTTTTGGCAATATTTCATTTTTCGCGCAATCACCCTGAAAAAAAATATGATAATTTTGAAATAAAAAGCCGTTCAGTGACAATTTCCCCATTTCAGTATTGCTCATGAAAAAATTTTGCGTTATATTGAAATGCGAATCTGTCCCATGCGATTCATTTCATAATTAAACAACGAACATTTTTTCACAGTGTATACACCATGACCGTTTTATGTCACTTATGAAACGGCATGATTTCATAACTGCTCCCGTCCCGTGATTTCCTTGGGGCGGAACGGATAAACGACGAAGTGCATCTTGTCTCAGGAACATCTGACCAGAAGCCTGCTTGAACAGCTCACGATCCGCTGGGAGGCATGGGAAAAGGAAGCCACGACCACGGCAAAAAAAATCGTCCGTGCAAGGCTTCATCTGCTTTTCCTGCTCATCCGCTACGGAGGTCTCAGACTCGGCGAGGCGCTGAGCCTGAACGTGCGGCAGGACGTGGACACGGTGACGGGCATGGTACACGTTCCCGACCCCGGCGGCCGGGACGTGCTTCTGCCTGTCACGTGCATGAAGCACATCCGGCGCATACTCAGCCTTCCCGAGGCCGAAAGCGAATCCTTTCTTCACTTCGACCAGGGCTTTGTCCGCAGGAAGTTCTACGCCGTGGCCGAAGGCATGGGGCTGATCCCGGGCATGGCGGGACCGCGCGCCATACGCTACGCGAGAGGTCTGGAACTTCTGGAGCTGCACGTGCCGTTCAACGTGGTTCAGGCCTATCTCGGACAGCAGAAAACGGCACAGATTGCGGAATTTCTGGACTTTGCCGGAGGGGAGGCCAAACGTATCGTAAAAAACAGTTCCGCAGGCAGACCGGCAATGGATGAGGAGACGGACAATGCCTTCATCGGCATCATCACGAACATACGCACGGGCATGCGGGCGGCCAGCGTGGAAGTCACCACCTTTTCCGATCTCGTCATCACGGCCAGATGTGACGTGAGGCAGTTTTTGAACTCGGAGCTGCATATCAATCAGGTAGCCACGGTCCGAGTCGATCCGGAGATGATAGTCCTCTCTTCGGAAAAAGCGCCTCTGGCCCTTCAGGGGCCGGTACGGGCCACAGTGGCCGCCCTGCATCAGGACACGGTGGAGTCATTCCTCGTGCTGGAACTCGCCGACGGAACGAGACTGAACACAGTGCAGGAAACCGCGCATCTTGCGCGCCTTCGCGTCCGCCAGGACAGCCGGGTCTATCTGAGCTTCCCCGCGCGGGCCGTGACCCTTTCCACGGATTGACAACGCCGGCTCTTCACTTCCGAAGGGCCGCAACCATAACAAGGAGCATATCCATGAACCATTTCGGCAAATTCCTTTTCGGAGCCCTGCTCTCGCTCTCCTGCGCGCTTCCCGTGCAGGCTGCCGACACCCTCATGATGGCCACGACCACCAGCACTCAGGATTCCGGTCTGCTGGAATACGTCGCGCCCGTGTTCAAGCAGGAAACCGGCATCGACCTCAAGTGGGTGGCCGTAGGCACCGGCAAGGCTCTTGAAATCTCCAAGAACTGCGACGCCGACGTGCTGCTCGTCCACGCTCCCGACGTGGAAAAGAAGTTCATCGACGACGGCTACGGCATCGACCGCCGTCAGGTCATGTACAATGACTTCGTCATCGTCGGTCCCAAGTCCGACCCCGCCAAGATTGCGGGCAAAACCACCGGCGAAGCGCTGAAGGCCATCTATGACGCCAAGGCCGGCTTCGTCAGCCGCGGCGACAAGTCCGGCACCCATTCCGCCGAACTCAATCTGTGGAAGAAGTTCAACCTGAAGCCCGACAAGGAGCCCTTCTACATTTCCGCCGGTCAGGGCATGATGGCCACTCTCGCCATCGCCGCCGAAAAGGGCGCCTATGCCCTCACCGACCGCGGCACCTGGATCAAATACGAAAGCCAGCAGGGCGCGGCCAATCCTCTCGCCATCGTCGTGCAGGGCGACAGCGCGCTCTTCAACCAGTACAGCGTCATCACGACGAATCCCAAGCTCTGCCCCAACGTCAAGAAGGATCTCGCCGTGAAGTTCGAAGACTGGTGGGTGAACCCCAAGACTCAGAAGCTCATTGAAGACTACAAGCTGGAAGGCAAGCAGCTCTTCTTCCCCAACGCCGGCAAGTAAGCCGCAGCGCGGGCCGGAGCTCCGGCCCGCGTTCCCTTTTTTCTCCGCAGGTCATCATGGGATATTTCAGCGACGGCATGCAGAAGGCCATAAACCTTCTGCTGCATATGGACGACGCCACATTTTCCGCCATAGAGGCCACGCTCACCTCCACAAGCTGCGCCCTTATCATCGCCACCGTTCTGGGGCTGCCTCTGGGCTTTCTGCTCGGATACACCAGTTTTCCGGGAAAAAAGCTTCTGCGTCTTGTTTCCGACACGCTTCTGGCTTTCCCCACGGTGCTCATCGGCCTCGTTGTCTATGTGCTCATCACCTACCGCGGACCGTTCGGACAGTTCGGTCTGCTCTTCACCGTGCCCGGCATGGTCATAGGCCAGAGCATTCTGGCCCTGCCCATTGTCGTTTCCTGGACGGCGCAGGCCGTGGAAACTCTGGACAGCCGGTGCCGGGAAACCCTGCTCACGCTGGGGGCTTCGCCTGCACAGGTCGCTCTGCACACCATACGCGAGATACGTTACGATCTCGGCATGGTATGCGTCACGGCCTTCGGCCGCGTGGTCACGGAAGTGGGCGTGGCCATGATGCTCGGCGGCAACATCCGCTATTCCACAAGAACCATGACCACGGCCATTTCGCTGGAAACAAGCAAGGGGGAATTCGCCCAGGGCATAGCGCTGGGGCTGGTGCTTCTTCTCATTGCCTTTCTGGTTAACTTTCTTCTGACCTGGCTCAGACACAAGGGGCGCGCATGAACACTCTTTTTGAAGCGCACGACCTTCGCAAGTGCTACGGCAGCATCACCGCGCTCCATCTGTCCTCCTTTTTCATGGAAAAGGGCGAGACCGTGGCCCTCACCGGCAGAAACGGCAGCGGCAAGTCCACGCTGCTGCGGCTTCTCGCCTTTCTGGAGACTCCCACATCGGGCACGCTGCGCTACTTCGGCAATGAAAGCGAGCCGAGAAAGGAAGTCACGCTGCTGCTTCAGGAACCCTACCTCATGAAGGCTTCCGTGTTCTGGAACGTGACTCTCGGGCTGCGTCTGCGCGGATTCGGACCAGAAGAGCAGCACAGGGGCTACCGGGAAAGCATGCTGGCCGTGGGATTTTCCGATCCGGAAAGCATGGCCTCGCGCGGTCCCGGCGAACTTTCCGGCGGAGAGAGGCAGCGCATCGCCCTCGCCTCCAGACTTATTCTCTCCCCATCTGTACTTTTACTCGATGAACCGACATCCAATGTTGACGCGGCAAGCGAAAAGGCCATACTCAATGTTGTGCGCTCTCTTCGCGAAAAGGGCGTAAGCGTGGTGTGCGCCACGCACGACCGAGACATACCCGCAGCGCTTCATGCCCGGGAAATACGTATCGTCAACGAAAGACCCTAGCCGCCAGTTCACCAGCAACTCAACCGTTTTTCCGCAAGGATGGAGAATATCATGCGTATCGTTGCCGTATCCACGAGTGCCCGCAAGGGAGAAAAGAAAGTCAATCAGCCGCAGGTGACGCTTGTGGCCAACCACGGCGTTGAGGGCGACGTCCATGCCGACGGCACCCACCGTCAGCTCAGCCTGCTGGCCATGGAAGACATCGAATACATGCGTTCCATGGGGGCAGACGTTCATCCCGGCGACTTTGCCGAAAACCTCACCACCGAGGGTGTGGAACTCTACACCTGTCCCGTGGGTACCCGCTTCGTCATCGGCGACGACATTGAACTGGTGCTCACGCAGATCGGCAAGGAATGTCATCTGGGCTGCGCCATACGTCAGCAGGTGGGTGACTGCATCATGCCGCGCCGCGGCGTGTTCTGCCGCATCATCAAGGGCGGCGTGGTAAAGCCCGGCGACAGCTTCCGTATTTCCTTCCGCCCCCAGGTACTTCCCCAGGTGTAAATTCCGAGGCTCCCATGTCTGAATTCTCCCATATTGACGCCTCGGGCAACGCCCGCATGGTGGATGTGAGCGCCAAGGCGGAAACGAAGCGCACGGCCATAGCCCGCGCCGTGGTGGAACTGAACGCCGACACGCTGGACATGCTCAAAGCCAGAGCGCTGCCCAAGGGCGACGTGCTTACCGTTGCGCAGGTGGCCGGCATCATGGCGGCCAAGAAAACCTCCGAACTCATCCCCATGTGCCACCCTCTGCCTCTCACCCATGTCGACGTACGCTTCAAGGTTCAGGACACGCCCCCGTCCGTTCTTCTCGAAGCTTCGGCCAGCACCGCCGGCCGCACCGGTGTGGAGATGGAAGCCATCGTTGCCGCCCAGGTGGCGGCGGCCACCATCTACGACATGGTCAAGGCCGTGCAGAAGGACGTAGTCATCCGCGACGTGCGTCTTATTCTCAAGTCCGGCGGCAAGAGCGGCCTGTTCAAGACCGATGAGCCTCTGCTTTTTGAGGTAAACGATACGCCTCTGCCCGCCCCCCGGCCCGCGCCCGAGGCATGGAGCGGCAAAGGCCTCGCCGTGGCCTGCATCACCCTTTCCGACAAGGGCTACGCCGGCGAGCGCGTCGACGAAAGCGGTCCCGTGCTTCTCGACATGCTGAAGGAGCTCTCTCCGGCAAAAAGTCAGCTCTTCCTGCTGCCAGACGACCCGCGCGCCCTGCGAAAACTCGTGAAGGATCTTGCCGCCTCCGGCTGGGGACTTATCGTGACCACGGGAGGCACCGGACTTTCCCCGCGCGACTTCACGCCCGAGGCTCTCATTCCCGTACTGGATCGCCGCCTGCCGGGCTTTGAACAGGTCATGTTCTCCGAAGGCCTGACCCACACGCCTCGCGCCGTGCTCTCCCGATGCCTTGCCGGCACGATCGGCCGCACCATGCTCATCGCTCTGCCCGGCAGTCGCCTTGCTGCGCAGGAAGATCTTGCCGCACTTCTGCCCGTGCTTCCCCATGCGCTGGAAAAGCTGAACGGCGACATGAGCGACTGCGGAAGGAGCTGAGCCATGGCGGAACCCAACGAAGCTCTTCCCTCGCCGCTCACCGACGCTCACGGCAGAACGGTACGCTATCTGCGCATTTCGGTGACGGACCGCTGCAATCTGTGCTGCCGCTACTGCCGGGACGACAGCGTTCCGTTTATTCCGCATGAAAACATACTGCGCTTCGAGGAAATAGAACAGATCATCGAAGCCGCCATAGAGCTCGGAGTGCACAAGCTGCGCTTTACCGGCGGCGAGCCTTTTGCCAGAAAAGGCTTTCTCGATTTTCTTATAAAGATACACCGGCGATTTCCACAGGTGGCACTCAAGCTTACCTCAAACGGCACGCTTCTTGCCCCCGCGCTGGAAACGCTCCGCGACATAGGCGTTTCGGTCAATCTGTCCCTTGATTCACTGGACCGGGAAAAATACGCCGCCATCACCGGCAAGGACATGCTGCCCGTGGTGCTCGACAACATGCACCGCATGCTCGATCTCGGCATTCCCCTCAAGATCAACGCCGTGGCCATGCGCGGCATCAACGACAACGAGCTGCCAGCTCTGGCCGCCATGGCCATGGACTGGCCCGTGGACGTACGCTTCATTGAGTTCATGCCCATGGGAGATTCCACCATCTGGTCGAACAACCTGTTCTGGCCCGCCGCCGACATTCTGGAAGAAGCTCGCAGACACTGGACTCTCGAACCGGTGGCCCTGCGCCGAAAGGACGGCCAGGAAAACGAAGGGCAGGCCGCCGAGGAGCGCGGCCCGGCCAAGCTGTGGAAGCTGAAGGATGAAAAGGGACGCGTCTCCAAAGGAAGCTTCGGACTCATCACTTCAGTGACACAGAGCTTCTGCCAGTCCTGCAACAGGCTCCGCCTCACCGCAGAAGGCAATCTGCGCACCTGCCTCTTCGACGACAGAGAGTATCCCATACGCGACGTCATGCGTAAAAAGGGCATGGACGAGGTGAAACGTATCATGATCGACGCGGTCGCCCGCAAGCCCGTGGGTGCGGAAATACTCGCCGCAAGCCACGGCCCTGTGGCTCACAAGAGAATGTCCGCCATAGGCGGATAGAAGAACGCTCTTCATTCTCAGGCAGTGCGGTTCCGGGCATCACGTCCGAAAGCCGCACTGCTTTTGTGTCTGCCTCTCTCCGAGTTTCTCGCCGGAGAGTCCTGCCCGCTTCCCTGGACGCCGATGAAAGCCGATTACGCTTCAAGGTTCCCCACAAAACGCACTCGGCAACTGAAAAAGAAAGTGCCCCGTCCGAAACGCCCCCGCAGCCTGCACGATACGTCCTTCGATCGCGTCCGGGCAGCCATTCCGACCGGGAAATTCACTGCATGCTGTGCAGAATGACCGGGATGCCCCTTCTGCGCAACAGGCGTCAAGTCTCGCAGCCATACGGAAATTTTTCTGAACAGCCGATACTCAGGCATGCCGGACGCATATTCCGCATCCAGCCGTTCAAACGCCCCGACTTCGTCGCCGAATCCCCCGCAGAGCGCATTTGGTCTGGCATTCACCTCCAGGGGCCGGACTTCCCTTCCGGGACTTGACAGACAGGCAGGTTAAAGCTCTTTTGTTCTCTGGCCGCTCCCACGGCATGCCGGACGACACCATCCGGCTTCTTTTTTCCCTGCCGCCGCACGGTCACCTTCAACGGGAATCTTCTTCCTTTCAGGATTGCCCATGAAAATCTTTCTTTCTCTTCTGCTCTGCCTTGCACTGGGCATTGTCTCGCCCGTTCTTGCTTCCGGCAGGGAACTTGTGGCCTCCGTCTTCCCCGTATGGCTTCTGCTCAGGCAGGTGGCAAGAGACGTGCCCGACACCTCCGTAGGCCTGCTTCTTCCCGCCGGTACGGGCTGCCCGCACGACTACTCCATGACGCCGCAGGAAAGACGCGATCTTGCCCGGGCCGATGTCCTCGTCATCAACGGGCTCGGGCTGGAAAGCTTTCTCGGCGAGACGGCAAAAATGTCGCAGCTCATGAAGGACGACGCCGTCGTCATCGACATTTCAAGCCGCATGGACAACCTTCTGTCCGAAGGTGACGACGGGCACGAGGGGCACGAGAACGCCCGAAACCCGCACATTTTTGCCAGTCCTTCCATGATGGCCCGCATGGCGGAATCACTGGCCGAGCAGCTTGCCGAAAAGGATCCGGAGCACGCTTCCATATACCGGGCCAACGCAAAGCGCGTGCAGACGCCGCTTCTGAAACTTGCCGGCGACTATGCAGCCCTCGGGAGCAGCATTTCCGGTCACGGCATCGCCGTGCAGCACAACGTGTTCAGCTATCTGGCCCGTGACACGGGCCTGACCGTGGATGCTGTGGTGCAGCCCCATGAAGGACAGGAGCCTTCCGCCCGGGAAATGCTGGATCTCGTGCGCGTGATGCGCGACAAAAAGACGGCCGTCGTCATCACGGAACCGCAGTATCCCGCACGCACGGGCAAAACGCTTGCCGCTGAAGCCGGCATTCCCTGCATTTCCCTGGACCCCGTGGCCGGAGGGCCGGTCGACGCTCCTGCCGACTACTATGAACAAGTCATGCGCGAGAACCTGCGCGTGCTGGAGAAAGCTCTTGGAAAATGACAATGCTCCCGCCATCGTCTTCGATCATGTAAGCGTGACGCGAAGCGGCCTCAATATTCTTGATCAGGTAAACGCCTCCGTGCCCCGCGGCAGCTGCACCGTGCTCATCGGTCCCAACGGTGCGGGCAAGACCACGCTGCTGCTCGCTCTGCTTGGCGAGGTGAACTACCGCGGCAACATCACTCTCGGCGGGGGCCGGGGGCTGCGCATAGGCTATGTGCCACAGAAGCTGGCCCTCGACAGAGGCATGCCCTTCACCGTGGCGGAATTTTTGTCCATGGGCATACAAAAGCGCCCCCTGTGGCTCGGCATTTCCCGCCAGGCCAGAAAACAGGCCCGCGATCTGCTGGATCTGGTGCACGCGACACATCTTATACGACGCCGCGTGGGCACGCTCTCCGGCGGTGAAATGCAGCGGGTTCTGCTGGCGCTCGCCCTGCAGCAGAACCCGGAACTTCTGGTGCTCGACGAGCCCTCGGCCGGCGTGGACTTTGAAGGCGGACGGCTCTTCTGCGAGCTTCTGGAAGATCTGCGCAAGAGTCAGGGATTCACCCAGATCATGGTCAGCCATGATCTGGGCATGGTGGCCCATCACGCCACCTGCGTCATCTGCCTGAAGCGCCGGGTCATCGCGCAGGGACCGCCCGCAAAAGTACTTACCGGCGAGGTTCTGCAGACACTTTTCGGCATGCATATGGGACTTATCTGCGCGCAGGACCACCTGCACGCCATGCCTGCCGGAAGCGGGCATACTGCTTCCTGCGGAGAACTGCATCATGATTGATCTTTCCTGGCTTTTCCATCTGGCCTCCCTGTTTCCCCTGGACGGCATGGACATGCGATTCATGCAGCAGGCGCTTGTGGCTCTCGTCCTTCTGGCGCCCATGACGGCGGCTCTCGGCGTGCAGGTGGTCTGCTACCGCATGGCCTTCTTTTCCGACGCCGTGGGCCATTCCGCCTTTGCAGGAGTGGCCATAGGCCTGGTTCTGGGCGTGAATCCTCACATTTCCATGCCTCTCTTCGGGCTTGCCGTAGGTCTTGTCATCATGTTCATGCAGCGCTTCAGCGCCCTGCCTTCTGACACCGTCATCGGCGTGGTCTTCTCCGCCGTGGTGGCTGCAGGCCTTGCCGTGGTGAGCCGCAACAACACCATAGCAAGAGACCTTCAGCAGTTTCTCTACGGCGACATTCTCACCATGACCGAAACCGACATCTGCTGGCTGCTCGCACTCTTTGCTGTTTTCGTGCTCTTCCAGATCGTTGCCTTCAACCGTCTGCTCTACGCAAGCACGAGCAGCATCATCGCCCGGGCGCACCGTGTGCCCGTGGCGCTCTTCGAGTACCTTTTCGCCGCGCTGCTCGCGCTTGTGGTCATGTTCTCGGTATGGGGCGTGGGCGTACTGCTCGTCACGGCCATGCTCATCGTTCCCGCAGCCGCCGCACGAAATTTCGCCCGCAGCGCCGGAGGCATGTTCTGGTGGGCCATTGTGGTGAGCCTGACCTCAGCCGTGACCGGCCTTGCGCTTTCCGTTCAGCCATGGATGGGCACCGCCACGGGCGCAACCATCATTCTCGTCTGCTGCGTCTGGTTTGTCGCAAGCGTGGTGGTACTGGCCGTGCGCAACGAACGACAGGCCTGAGCCGTACCCTCCGGACTCCTCTGCCCACACCTTTCCCCGTTATGTCCGAATGCCGTGCCCCTGTCTGGCGCGGCATTCTTTTTTCTGTCATGCCGCTGGACCGTCAAAAATCTGACAAACACCGGGTTCCCTGGGCCTCTTCCGCCATGCCTCACGACAAGGCCCCGTATTGATACAAAATCATATCACTGAAAAAGCATTGTAACCCTCATGGTTATATTTTGAAAGACAGTTCACGGACTTGATGTTTCTCAGCAACGCGCTACACTTCTTCTGCCAAATTGAGCGCATGACCCGTATCGTGACAACGCGTTCAGAATCATGCAGACGTTTTTTATCGCCACCCGTCACGATATTGCAGAACCGTTTTCCCTCCCTTTCGACTTCAAGGCCGACCCGTCGGAAAACGGCTGGTCTCTCGCTCCGACACCATACAAGGAGATTGCCTGTGGGACATCACCTCATGCTTGAAAAACAGTCCGCCTACGGACGCATGATCGACAGACTCAACCGCTTTCCCCAGGGCGCGCCGGAATCGGAAACACTCTACTCCATCCTGAAAATGCTCTTCACGGAAAAGGAAGCCGATCTTGTGGCGCAAATGCCCATCAAGCCCTTCACTGCGGCCGACGCTGCCAAGCGCTGGAAAATGTCCGAAGTGGAAGCTCACAAGATTCTGGATAACCTGGCGAGCCGCGCCATGCTCGTGGATATGGACAATCATGGCGAACAGATGTACTGCCTGCCCCCGCCCATGGCCGGATTCTTTGAGTTTTCCATGATGCGCGTACGCAAGGACATCGACCAGAAAACCCTTGCCGAGCTCTTCAACCAGTACATCAACGTGGAAGAGGACTTCATGCGCGAGCTCTTCGTCACCGGCGATACCGGCCTCGGCCGGGTGTTCGTGCAGGAGCCCACGGTAAAGGAACCCTACGCCATGGAGATCCTCGACTGGGAAAAGGCCACGCACGTCATTGAAACGGCTTCTCAGTGCGGCATAAGCATGTGCTACTGCCGACACAAAAAGCAGCATCTCGGCACGGCCTGCGACGCGCCCATGGACATCTGCATGACCTTCAACACCGCAGCCCATTCGCTCATCAAGCATGGTCATGCGCGCGAAGTAAGCAAGAGCGAGTGCATGGAGCTTCTGCATCAGGCCTGGGAGCACAACCTCGTGCAGTTCGGCGAAAACGTCCGTCAGGGCGTGAACTTCATCTGCAACTGCTGCGGCTGCTGCTGCGAGGCTCTCGGTGCGGTGAAACGCTTCCAGATGACGCAGACCATCCACTCCAACTTCATCATGCAGAGAAACGAGTCCGCCTGCGTAAACTGCGGTCGCTGCGCCCAGCTCTGCCCCGTGAACGCCCTTACGCTGGAACGGGATGCCGACGGCAACCGGTACATCGACTTCAACGCCGAACTGTGCCTCGGCTGCGGCGTGTGCACGCGCGGCTGCAATCACGGCGCCCTTACCCTCGTGCCCCGTCCCGAACGCACCATCACGCCTCTCAACACCACTCACAGAGCCGTGGTCATGGCCACCGAACGAGGAAATCTGCAGGATCTCATCTTCGACAACCGCATGCTCTTCAGCCACCGTCTGCTGGCCGGCGTGCTCGGTGCGATTCTGAAAATGCCTGCCGTGAAGCGCTCTCTGGCTCAGAAGCAGCTCAAGTCCCGCTTCATCGAAAAAATCTGCGAAAGAATCTGATCCCTGTCATCAGGGCAGCCATATGGTCCTGGGGCGGACGCGACCGGCGTCCACCCCTTTTTTTGTCTTAAAGGAAAAACGCCGTTGTTGTTCATGCGCCAAAATCCGCTGAAAAGCGTCGTCACCTCACAGAAGAAAAACTACAGTTTTCCACTTGTCAAAGAAACAAGAGCATATCCATTACAAAATCATTTACGATGTCAATTCATCAACAAGTCTGAAAAATCTTTCAAATGAAATGCACTGCGTCATTTCTATTTCATTATAAATAAAAAAACTTCTTCTTTTTGGATATTTAATAGTTATTACATAATTATCATACATTTTCTTCATTATATTGTAATTATTTTTTATAATTTTAAGAATATATATTTTCTCTTTAGGCGTATAATTACTGTCTGAAATAAACATGCATATTGATATACACACACATTCTATATATGACAATGCTGAAATTTCTGAAAATTCATTCTGCATAATATTATTATCTTTCCATTCGCTGCAGAATATAAAATATTTATTACTTGACTGTTCTATACAAATTGAAGTTAAAAAATAGTCAAAACTATCCATAACCATATTAATGGTCTTAATATATTTGTATTTTTTAATATAAAACGAAACGTCACATATAACATGACGCATACGATACATGAAAATATAAAGTATATCATATATGTCTCATGACCGTTTTCGTACACTCTGTTTGCAATCTGACCGGGAGGAGTCTTTACGATGCTGACTCAGCCATCCGCCCCGGCAAGAAACTGACGGACAAGGCTTTCGACGGCACTCCCGTCTCCTCCAGGGCCACTCCAAAGCAGCGAACTGACGGACGAGAAAAACACACAAAAAAATAATAAAAACAAATAATTATTTTTACAAGCAGTGTTTTTTTTTCGTCCATTATTAACCGTATATATACGGTGTTTACTTTATAGACTAATCCCTATGCTACGTCAATGGACACCGTTGACCTTCGTTTTGCCAACGCTTTGAAAAAACTGAGAAAAGCGAAAGGGCTCACTCAGGAAGCTCTGGCTCAGAGAGCCGGCGTGGACTATAAATATCTTCAAAAACTGGAAGGACGCAATCCGTCCTCTCCCACGCTTGCCACCATGAAAAAACTGGCCAACGGCCTGGAGGTAACTCTGGTCGAACTGGTTTCACGGCTGGAAAGCTCCGACTGACGTTCTTTCCTCCCGCTCTGCAGCGTGTCATTTCCTCTGCCCGGCACGTCATCAGCTTCGCTGCCGTTCCCCGCAATATCCCCACCAGTTGCTGAAGAAAGCGTCAATGCCAAGTCATGCAGTCCATTTTTTCTCCATTCCCGCCAACACCGTACGGAAAATACCGTTCGCCCCCCTCATACTGCCTGAAAACAATATGGTATGCCGCCATTCTCCGCATGACATGCCCGTCTGAAACGGCAATACTTTAAAAAAACGCAATCGCCTGTTCAAAAAAAGCATTATGTTTCCATCGGTTGCTGCGCAACGCTTATCCAGAGCAAGACAAAAGAAGCGGACAGAACTTTTGTTCTGTCCGCTTCTTTTCAACAATGTATGGTGGACCCGGCAGGCCTCGAACCTACGACAATCCGGTTATGAGCCGGGGGCTCTACCAACTGAGCTACGGGTCCAGCAACGGAAAATATGCCCTCATTCGCCCTGTTTGGCAAGAGAAAAAACGGCATATTCTGCGGAAAAATATCCCGTAAGTTCTCCGAAGAGGCAAAACGCTGCCGCCACGCTGCAACAGCACGCTCCCTCCTGCCAGACTCCCGCTCCCTGAACACGAAAAAGCCGAAGACATGCTCCATCAAGGAGCCTCATACGTCTGCAGTATTTCTGAACCATGCGGGAAGGCATGAAAAAGCCCCCTGCCTCCGAAGAAGCAGGGGGATAGTCTCCCTCACGACTGCTTGAACGACATTATGTTTCCGTCCAAAAGTCCAGGCAGGGAGACTGCCGAGGAAACACGGCTCGAAAAGAAGGAGACTCCGGCACTCAGAACGACGCGGAAGCGTGCCTCAGACAAGGATGGGAGGACATCCGAAGCGAGGCAGAAAACATGCTTGTTTTCCCGACGCCGGCTGAGCGTCGCGCAAAGAGTCGTTACAGAGCCTGGAAGTATTCGCGGGGATGCGCGCAGGCCGGGCAGGATTCGGGAGCCTCAAGACCTTCATGCACATAGCCGCAGTTCTGGCAGCGCCACACGCGGGGCTTGTCGGACTTGAACACGGTTCCCGCTTCGATGGCGGCGGCAAAGGCGAGGAAGCGCTCTTCATGATGCTTTTCCGCCACGGCAATGTTGCGCATGACGGCAGCAATGGCGGGGAAGCCTTCGGCGTCGGCAACATCGGCAAAGGAAGGATACATGTCGGAATATTCCTCATTTTCACCGGCGGCCGCGGCCTTCAGATTGTCGAGAGTGCTGCCGATCACACCGGCAGGATAGCTGGCCGTAATTTCCACGCTGCCGCCTTCAAGGAACTTGAACAGACGCTTGGCGTGTTCCTTTTCCTGATTGGCAATCTCTTCAAAGGCCTTCTGCATTTCGACATAGCCGTCCTTCTTGGCCTGAGAGGCAAAGTAGGTGTAGCGGTTGCGGGCCTGGGACTCACCGGCAAAGGCGGTAAGAATGTTCTTCTCGGTCTGGGTACCCTTCAAAGATTTCATGAAAGATTCTCCTAAAGTGGGCAGAGGTGTCTTGTCAGCAGGCGCGCCTCTGGTTCGCTTCCTGCATGGCGTCCGCCGCAGCGGCAGACTTTCGCTCGCATTCTTCACAAATACCGTCGTATTCCACTCTTACGGTGGTTATCTTGAAACCGGGAACGCGAAGGGAACCAATACCCGGCTCATCCTTCCCGTCCGTGAACACATCGGCCACTCGACCGCACACATGACAGCGCACATGGCGATGAGGCTCCACTCGTCCGTCAAAACGACGCATATTGCCGGCGGAGTCTATTTTCAATACTTCGCCTATCTCAGCCAGAAGATCGAGATTCCGATACACAGTTCCCAGGCTGATATGCGGCATGCGGGCCTTGACTATGGCATACAACTCATCGACCGTGGGATGAGTGTCTACCTTGCGCAGTTCCTCAAGAATGATTCGACGCTGGTTCGTCATCCTTGTCTTGGACATGTTTGCTCCTCAAAATCACTGGTTATTTTTGAATAACAATAATAAGAACGATTGTCAATAAGATAAAAAAGTCATAATTTCAAAAACCTGCATCATAGTACTCCTGCACGCCTGTCTTTTCCTCCATATACCGCTGTCTCGCCGCGCGGCGATACGCCGGAAAAAGAGCCCCCTCTCCCTGCCTCCCTCAAGAACCTTCTGAGCCGACCGTCCCCCAGCTTTCCCGCAGCAGCGAAGTTAAATGATGTGTACGTCTCGCTTCCGGGAAAATCATGGCCGTATCACGACGAGTGCGTCAGGCTTCTCTCATGACGAAGGCCGGAATTTTTGCGGGAGGAATCTTCATGACCAAAGACAGACCCGACTCAAAGGCGCCTGTTTCCAGGCGAACGTTTCTTCAGTCCGCCCTCATGGCCGCGGCTCTAGGCGGCGTTTCCGGCGCCTTTTCTCCGTGCGCGGCAAAAGCGCTTGCCGAAACGCTCACGGCCGTGCGGCCGCCGGTGTTCTGGCTTCAGGGCATGGGCTGCACGGGCTGCTCCGTATCCATCCTCAACAGTCTGCATCCGCGCATTGCCGAAGTGCTGCTTCACGTCATCCGCATGGACTTTCATCCCACGCTCATGGCCGACGAAGGCGAAGGCGCCATGGAGTTCATGCTCCGCTCAGCCGAGGAAAACGACGGCGGCTTCGTGCTCGTTCAGGAAGGCGCGGTGTCTGAGGATAAGGACGGACGATTCTGCGTCATAGGCGAAGCCGGACATGAGGAGTTTGCTCTTTCCTCCACGCTGGAGAGGATCGCTCCCCATGCGGCTCTGGTTCTCGCCGTGGGCAGCTGCGCCGCCTACGGAGGGGTGAGCGCGGCTCGCGGAGCGGTGACGGGGGCTATGGGTATGCAGGAATTTTTCCGCAGAAAGAACATTGCAACGCCGGTCGTCAACGTTCCCGGATGCCCGCCCCATCCCGACTGGATGGTGGGCACCATTCTCATGCTGCTGGATGCCGTGGAAAGACGCGGTCTGGCCGAAGGCGTAAAGGAAGTGGCCGCAGGACTCGACGAATGGGGACGTCCCCGCGTTTTCTACGGCAGCACCACGCACGAAAACTGTCCCTATCTCTATCTGTTTGACGAAGGAACCATGGCAGGGAGCCTCACGGACAAGGCCGGATGCCGCTACGGCATAGGCTGCAAGGGCCCCGGAGCCTGGTGCGACTCTCCTCTGCGCCGCTGGAACGACCGCGTGAACTGGTGCGTGGAAAACGCCCTGTGCATAGGCTGCGTGCAACCGGACTTCCCCGACGGTGAGTCCCCCTTCTATCAGAAAAATCTCTGGTAACTCATATTCAACCGCCCTGTGCCGTCGGACAGGACAATCTGCAAGGAAGCAACCATGGCCGTTTCCCTAGCCATCGACCCCATCACCCGCATCGAAGGTCATCTCAAGGCCAGACTGGAAGTTTCGGACGGCATCGTTCAGGATGCCTGGCTCACAGGCGGCATGTTCCGGGGCTTTGAAACCATACTTCTCGGCCGAGATCCCATGGACGCCCCACAGATCGTGCAGCGCATCTGCGGTGTCTGTCCCGTTTCTCACGCCCTTGCCTCGTGCATGGCGCTGGAAAACGCAGCAAAGCTCGCTCCGCCGCGCGAAGGCAGACTGCTCAGAAATCTCATGCAGGGAGCCAACTTTCTGCAGTCGCACATTCTCAGTTTCTACCAGCTTTCCAGTCAGGACTTCTTTCAGGGGCCGGCCGTGCCGCCCTTCTCTCCACGGCAGAAGCATCCCGACCTTCGCCTCGGCGAAGCCGCCACGCGCATGATGCTCGACCAGTATCTGGAATCACTGGACATCCGCGCGCTTTGTCATGAAATGGCGGCCATCTTCGGCGGACGCATGCCCCACGTTCACGGCATCGTTCCGGGGGGCACGTCTGCTCCGGCCTCGTCTGGACAGATTCAGGAATTCCGCTCACGCCTCAAAACCGTGCGCGAATTTGTGGAAAAGCGCTATGTGCCGCTTCTGTATCTGCTCTCGGAACGCTATGCCGATCTTGCCCGCATGGGCAGAGGATGGGCTACGGCCATGTGCATGGGAGTATTTCCCCATCCGGACACAGGGGAATTTGCCATTCCCGCTGGCGTGTGGGCCGGGGGAAAAGAATTGCCCTTCGATGCCCACAAAGTCATGGAGAACGTGCGTTATTCCTGGTTTACGGAGGAATCGGGCGGCAGTCCCTTCAGCGCCCCGCCTCTGAGCGTGGATCTCGACAAGATAGGAGCGTACAGTTTTTCAAAGGCCGCACGCTACGACGGCATGCCCATGGAAGTCGGACCGCACGCAAGGATGTGGATAGGCAACCTGGAACTCTCCCCCATGGGACGGGAACTTGCGCCGAAGCATCTCGGCATCAAGGCGCGCACGTTCAGAGAACTGGGGGAGGACTTCGTCTTCTCCATCATGGGCCGCCATCTGGCGCGGGCTGAAGAAACCTGGCTTGTGGCAAAAACCATGGAAGGATGGCTCGACGACCTCGTTCCCGGGGCTGATCCGCTCCTGCCCATGCCGAAGATATGGAACGCCGAGGGCTACAGTCTCACAGAAGCCCCGCGCGGCTCACTCATGCACTGTCTGCGCGTGGAGAACGGTCGTCTGAGCTTTTATCAGGTACTTCCCGCCACGCTGTGGAATGCCTCTCCGCGCGACGACGCGGGGCTTCGCGGTCCCATGGAAGAAGCCCTCGTGGGACTCCCGGTGCCGGAAGAGGACAGCCCGGTCAACGCCGGGCGCCTCATACGCGCCTTCGACCCGTGACTGGGATGCGCCGTGCATGTCATGCACGCAAAGAACCAGGCCTCCGAAAGCAACGACCGCTGACAATTCCGCCGTTCGCGACATGGCGCCCACGCAGGGACGCCATCCCCGGAAAACAGCCGGGCACTGTCAGTCAAGCAATTTCCCCGTTCTGCGAAAAAACGGAACAATCCTGTCCGTCACCGCCATTTCGACAAAAGAAGGGGCGATCTTCCAAGGAAGACCGCCCCTTTTTACAAGTTGTGACATCCGGCCCCGCATCCGTCGCCTACAACGGAGGAAAAACGTCCGAAGCCGTCATGCTCCGCGTCACTCGGAACGTTTCGCCTCGCGCCGTGTCCTGGCGGCCATGCGGAAGAACAGGAGCACGAGCAGCCCGGAGATCACGGCCACGACAGCCATGGGCAGCGACGTACTGTCGCCGCCAAGCCCCACAAGGGGAGAAGCAGCCGCGCCGAACACGAAGGAAGTCACGCCGAGCAGGCCGGAGGCACTGCCGGCACCTTCGGTCTGGGCGGCAATGGCCAGCGAAAAGCTGGTGGTCGTGGTGATGCCTATGCACGACACGAAGAGAAAGAGCGAGCCAATCATGAAGGGTACGGGCAGATGAAGCACACTTACGACAACGATGCCCAGCGAAGCAATGAGGGACAGCGCGACGCCCGCGCCGAGCACGGTTCTGTCACCGTAGGCCATGCAGACTCTGCCCGTTATCTGGGCAAACAGCATGATGCCGATGCCGTTCAGACCGAAGCACAGCGCATACTGCTGGGCCGAAAGGCCGTAAAGGTTCTGCAGCACGAAGGGAGAGGCGGAAATATACCCGAAAAATCCCGCCATCACGAAGCCCTGAATAAGCATGTAGCAGAGAAACGTACGGTTTTCGAACAGGCGCAGCATGGCCCGCACGGACTGCCCCATACCGCCCTGAATGCGCCTGTCGGCGGGCAGCGTTTCCGGGCATCCGAAAAGCACCAGAGAAAACTGTGCTGCCCCGCAGACCGCGAGAAAGACGAATATGCCGCCCCAGCTGGAAAAACGCAGTATCTGCCCGCCGATGACCGGGCCGAAAATGGGCGCTACGCCGTTGATGAGCATGAGCAGGGAAAAGAACTTCGTGAGCTCCGTTCCCCGAAACAGATCGCAGGCTATGGCACGGGAAAGCACGACGCCGCCGCTGCCCGCAAGGCCCTGAATGAAGCGCAGCGCGATAAGTTCCCCCACGCTTGACGCACGTGAACACAGAAACGACGCGACAATGAACACAGCAAGGGAAACAAGCAGCGGCCACTTTCGTCCTCTTGCGTCGCTGAGAGGGCCGAGCACTATCTGCCCGAGAGAAAGGCCCAGCAGACAGGCCGTGATGCTGAGCTGCATCTGTGAAGGCGCACTGCCGAGTTCCGCCGCCATGTCAGGCAGGGCGGGAAGATAAAAATCCGTGCAGAGCGGGCCCATGGCGGCAAGAAAACCAAGAACGGAAGCCATGAAAAGACGGGCGCCGGTGCTTTTAAAAGGTGAAACAGACATGAAAACTCCAGGGGTCGAAGGAACCGATTATGGCTCGGCACAGCTCTTCCGCGCCCCCCAAGACGCGGACCCCCGCAACATAGAGGGGAAACGATGATTCGTCCAGTGTCTGCGAAGTCGTCTGTCCCGTTCTTCCCGACGATCCGTCGACTTCAGGAAGATGAAAAAAGACGCTCGTCATGACCGGGGCGTTCTGAAAAACGATTTAAACGCGAAGCGGCGGGCAAATGCCCGCCGCCTGAATCGTCATGCCCTGCGGGCACGTTGCGTTACTTATTGTCCAGCGTCACGGTGATGAAGAAGGTTTCGCCGTGGCGGTTGATCTGCAGCATGACGGCTCCGCGTTCCTTTCCTTCCTTGCGGACGATGGAGACGAGCTCGTCGGCGCTGGTCACAGGCTTGAGGTTGGCCGACAGGATCACGTCGCCGGTACGGATGCCGGCTTCGGCGGCGGGTCCGTTACCCTTCACGCTTACGACGAGCAGACCCTTCACGTCGGCAGAAAGCTGAAGCGCACGGGCATCCTCGGGAGTAAGAGGCTTGATGCTCACGCCGAGATCGCCGCCTTCACTCTGCTGACCGGGATTCTGCGCATTGGTGTTGTGAGAGGAACGTTCGCCGAGCGTGACGGTGGTTTTCACTTCCTTGCCGTCGCGCAGCACCACGATGTCCACCTTGGTATCGGGCTTGAGAGAGGCCACGCTTCTCGTGAGGGCGGAGGCGCTGTCGATGTCGGTGTCGCCTACGCGGACAATCACGTCGCCCGCACGCAGACCGGCCTTGGCGGCAGGTTCGCCGTCAAGCACGGAACCGATGAGCGCACCCTTGGCATTCTTGAGGCCCAGTGCTCTGGCCGTGTTATCGTCCATGTCCTGAATGGTCACGCCGAGCCAGCCGCGGCTGACCTTCTTGCCTTCGCGCAGATCGTTGATGACCTTGGACGCGAGACTGCTCGGAATGGCAAAGCCTATGCCCTGACCGTTGGCGGAAATGGCGGTGTTGATGCCTATGACCTCGCCTGCCATGTTGATGAGCGGGCCGCCGCTGTTGCCGGGGTTGATGGAGGCGTCGGTCTGCAGGAAGTTGTCAAAGGGACCGGCGTGAATGTCGCGCCCCTTGGCGCTCAGAATGCCGGCGGTCACAGTGTTGCTCAGGCCGAAGGGATTGCCGATGGCAACTACCCAGTCGCCCACTTCCATGGCGTCGGAATCGCCGAACTTGAGCACGGGCAGCGCGGTCTTGCTTTCAACCTTGAGCAGCGCAAGGTCGGTTTCCGCATCGGTGCCCACCACCTTGGCGGCAAGACCGTCGGATTTGTCGCCGTTGAGCTTTACGGTAATCTTGTCGGCGCCTTCCACGACATGATTGTTGGTGACGATGTAGCCGTCTGCGGAAATGATGAAGCCGGAACCGAGCGCGCTGCTCTTCTGCTTGGGCGCGGGCTGGCCGGGACGCATGCCGAAGGGACCGCCGAACTGCTCAAAGAACTGCTCCATGCCGGGGAAGCTGAACATGCCCATCACAGGGCTTTCCACTTCGCGCTCGGTGCTGATGTTCACCACCGCAGGACCGGCATTCTTCGCCAGAGGAACAAAATTCGGCAGCATGGGAGCCGCCGTGGCCGACGAGGCCAGGAACATGAATCCCGTGACGGCCAGTGCCGTCTTTTTAAGGATGCCGTTCATAAGAGAACTCCTTGTGCATTCGTATTTCAGGGGAGATAAGGCTCCTTGATTCCTTGTACTGCGCAGGAGCCTGTCATGCCATTGTAATTCCGGGAAAAGGCTTATTGCTGCGCCGCTCCGCCGTTTCCGGCAGTGCTCCCGCCGCAGGAAGAGCAGTTGCCGTGACAGGGGGCGTTCCGGTTGAGCCTCTTGTCGTTCATCCAGGCCGGGCGTGGTCCTATCTTGAAGGGAAACGCGCCGGTCTTGAGCGGACTGGGTGCGGAAACGAGCCGGGCCGTATTCTGCGACCCGCACTTGGGACAGGTTATGACGTCGTCGTCATCAAAGGCCAGCTCTTCAAAAGTGTGCCGGCAATCTCTGCATTCAAAATCATACAGCGGCATGGTAAAACTCCTCGCGAGAAAAATGGAAGGCGGCAGCGCTATCCCGCCTTCTCTCTGCTGCTAAATAAGCACCCTACACCACCTGGCAAGGGTAATGCAAAAGGTCAAAAAGTTCCTTTCAATCGCCACGGCAACATTCGGTAATGATTTTTCATAAATAAAAACAATATATTATATATTTTCTTGTCAAATTTTCCCCGTCTCGGGCACTGTTTCGGCCAATTCTTGCATAGTGTTACAGTTCTTCGGGCTCTCATGTCTGTCCGTCCCCTTTCCGAAGCGCGTTTTCCGGCAGTCCGTGCACACGCGGGAACGCCGCCGTCATCATCCGGTCATCCGCAGGAGAGAAGAAAAACGAAACGCCGTACAGGAGCTATCGCCCGGGCGCAGCATGAAACAGCACGCCCCGGCCGGAAAGCTCCGCCTTCACGCCGCCGCCGAAGGAAAAACGGCGTGGGAAGAGACGTCGACGCCAGGCCTTTTCCATATCTTCCAGCACATCCGCACGGGCCTGTCCCCGAAGTCTGCGCAACGCTTCCGCCATGGCGCGCAGTCTGC
Source organism: uncultured Mailhella sp. (assembly GCF_944324575.1). GTDB lineage: Bacteria > Desulfobacterota > Desulfovibrionia > Desulfovibrionales > Desulfovibrionaceae > Mailhella. The sequence continues at coordinate 27,329 of NZ_CALUWV010000007.1, forward strand.
CTGCTTCGTCGAGTTCGCGAAGCGTCGCGTCGGCGATGAACATCCCCTCTTCCGTCTCGTGCAGGGCCGCGTTCACCCGCTGTTGCCAGTAGCGCTCATCCCTGCGGGCTGCGCGCCACAAGCGGCGCACACAGTCAAAAAACGACGGGTTTTCCTCCAGAAACAGGGGCATGACATCGAGCCTGACACGGTTTCTCTTCCAGGCACGGCTTTTGTTGGAAGCGTCCTCCTGCCACTCGATGCCGAGGCGTTGAAGCATGGCCGTGCAGTCTTTTTTTTCCAGCATGAGCAGAGGACGCAGCAGATGACGGCCCGGTTCGTCCACCACGCCTCTCATGCCGCCGAGTCCCGGCCAGGACGCCCCGCGGGAAAGACGCATGAGCATATCTTCCGCCAGATCACCTGCATGATGTGCCGTAAGCACCCAGCGCGCTCCCGCCCTCATCCGGCAGTCCTCCAAAAAATCGTAACGCACACGCCGTCCCGCCTCTTCCACGCCGCAATGCCACTTCTGCGCCATCTCTCCCACGTTTTCCCGCTTCACGAAAAACGGCACGCCGAAGCGTCGGCAGAGATCTTCCGCCGCCTTTGCCTCGGCCGCGCTCTCAGGCCGCAGACCATGGTCAAGATGCGCGGCAAAAAGCGTGAGATCAAGATGTTCTTGCAGCACGCAGAAAAAAACGAGGAGCGCCGTGGAATCGGCACCGCCGGAGAGCGCAACAATAAGCCTTGCGCCCCGAAGCTCCACCCCGAGTTCGTCCCGGACAAAACGCGCCACGGCAAGGACTGCACGTGCGTCTTCGGTAACAAGACGTTTCAGGGAAAACGTATTCTCCGGCATGAAGCCTCCTTTGTTCTGACGCCGTTCATGAAAACAGGTTCACTATTCCGGCCAGGCAAGTGTTTGTCAAACCGCCGGGCCCATGAAAAAAGGGCCCGAAGGCCCTTTTTCGGCGCGTGTACCGAGCGTTCTCCTCCGCAGTCAGCGCCCGGCACGGAGCTTCATGCGGAGTCGCCCGGCAGCCTTGCTTCTACAGATCGTGATGCAGCATGCGGAACTCAGCCATCTTTTCATATTTCGTGCCCGGACGGCCGTAGTTGCAGTACGGATAGATGGAAATGCCGCCGCGCGGAGTGAATATGCCCGTCACCTCGATATAGCGGGGATCCATGAGCGCAATGAGGTCCTTCATGATGACGTTCACGCAGTCTTCATGAAAGTCCCCATGGTTGCGGAAGCTGAACAGGTAGAGCTTGAGGCTCTTGCTCTCCACCATTTTCACGTCGGGGATGTACTCGATGCGTATTTCCGCAAAGTCCGGCTGTCCCGTGATGGGACACAGACTGGTGAATTCCGGGCAGTTGAAGCGCACCCAGTAGTCATGTTCGGCATGACGGTTCTCAAAGGTCTCCAGTACTTCCGGAGCGTAGTCCTGCCGGTATTTCGTGGGAGAGCCTAAAAGCGTGAGGTTGTCGTCCTTGCGGTCATGCATGGTTTTCGTCTCCTGAAGGCGGAACGCCGCCCGCCTTTCTTTTCTTTTCAAGATAGCGCTCCAGCCCCTGACGGCGCAGACGGCAGGAGGGACATTCGCCGCAGCCGTCCCCGGGAATGCCGTTGTAGCAGGTCACCGTGCGCGTGCGCACAAGATCGAACACGCCGAGCCTGTCGGCCAGCTCCCAGGTCTGCGCCTTGTCGAGCCACATGAGCGGCGTGTGAATGACGAACTGTTCGCCCATGGCAAGGTTGAGCGTGACGTTCATGGAACGGATGAATGTATCCCGGCAGTCGGGATAGCCAGAAAAGTCCGTCTGTGACACTCCGGTGACAATGTCCCGCATGCCCTGTTCCCTCGCGCACACGGCAGCCACACCGAGAAAGAACATGTTGCGACCCGGCACGAAGGTGTTGGGCCAGCCGCCCTCGGGCTTTTCCCTGTCCATGGTCATGGCCGGATCCGTGAGCGAGCTGTGTCCGATGCGGGAAATGAAGGTCACGTCCTGCACGTCCAGCGGAATCTTTGCCTCCTCGGCAATGGAACGGGCCATGTCCAGTTCGCGGCGGTGTTTCTGCCCGTAGAAGAAGCTCAGTGCTCTCACGTTTTCAAAGTGCTCGCGTGCCCAGAAAAGGCAGGTGGTGGAATCCTGTCCGCCGCTGAATACAACAAGAGCTCCGGCCATCAGGCCACCTCCCGCACTTTAAGGATGTTGTAGGAAATGCCCTCGTCGTACACATCGGTCTCCTCCACGCGCTTGACATGGTTCACCACGCATATGGTCACGGGCAGAACGACGATTTCATAGAGCGTCTTGAGCGCAGTCTGGGCCAGCATCATGGGAAGCATGTCGGAAAAGGACATCATTCCGGCAAAGGCACAGGGGAAGAATATGAGCGAGTCCACACCTTCGCCCACCAGCGTGGAGGCTATGGCGCGAAGCGAAAAGTGCCGTCCGCGGGAGACCACCTTCATGCGGCTCATGACATAGGCGTTGAGAAAGGAGCCCGCAAGAAAGGCAAGGAAGCTTGCCGCCGCAATGCGCGGAGCCAGTCCGAACATATAGTTGAAATGTGCGGCCCCGTCCCAGAACGGCGCGGAAGGCAGAAACACGGCTATCTGACCGAGAGCCGCCACGAGAAAGTTCATGGCAAAGCCCGTCCAGATGATGAAGCGAGCCCTGCGGAAGCCCCACACTTCGGCAATGCAGTCATTGATGATGTAGGAAACGGGAAAGACGATGACGGCCGCAGGAAGGGCAAGAGAACCCAGCATGAAAATCTTGGCGGCCAGCAGATTGGAAATGATGAGACAGGTACAGAAAACGATGCCGAGCAACATGAACGTTGCCGAAAAGGAATGTTGTTTCATAGCTTGTTTTTTACGTGGTTTTCAAGCACACGGCGCTTGTTTTTTACGTGGTTCTCAAGCACACGGCTCAGGGTGAACATTCAGGGCCTAAAACGAAAAGACGGACGGCATACCTCCTTGACTGAAAAATGCGACGCAGGCCGACTATGCCCCAAAGCGGCACGCATGGCAAATGCTTTCGTCCGCGGAAAAAAAGGACGAGGTATGCATAACCAATGATTTTTTCTACAAAAGAGTCACTTTTCTCTTTCCGCTTTTTCATGACGCCCCGCCTTGACAGAAGGATTCTTTCATGGAAAACAAGTCTGGCGTCCCTGATTTTCCGATTTTGTAAAAGATGGAACGCCGACGTACCGGTCTTCTGCGGAGCATGAAGATCCGGACGCCCCGCACTCATTCCGCCGCCTCTTCCGGCGGCACGCATATTTTCCGGAGGAGAATCCATGAAGAACCGCATCAGCCTGCCTGTGCAGATGGCCATAGGCATGGCCCTCGGCATCGTCGCCGGTCTCGCAGCCCCTTCCATGGGCTTCGACACGGCATGGTTCAAGCCCATCGGTCAGCTTTTCATCAACCTCATCCGCATGGTCGTCGTACCGCTCGTTCTGGCCACCATCGTGGCCGGCGCCGCCAGCGTGGGCGATCTCAGCAAGCTTGGCCGTCTGGCCTCCAAGACCCTCATCTACTATTTCTGCACCACTGCCGTGGCCGTGTTCATCGGTCTTGTGTTCGCGAACATCCTGAACCCCGGTGAAGGTCTCAACCTCTCCACCGAGGGGCTCAAGGCTCAGGCCGTGCAGGCTCCGAGAATGGTGGACGTGTTCCTCGACATCGTGCCCCTGAACCCCATCGATTCCATGAGCAAGGGCAACATGCTCCAGGTCATCTTCTTCGCCATGATCTTCGGCTTCGGTCTGAGCGCCGTGGGAGAAAAGGGCAAGACCGTGCTCTCCTTCTTTGAAGGATGTGCCGAAGTCATGATCAAGGTAACCAACATGGTCATGGTTTACGCGCCCTTCGGCGTGTTCGGCCTTATCGCCTTCACCGTGGCCAGCCACGGTGCGGCCGTACTGCTGCCGCTCATCAAGGTGATCGGCGTCATGTATCTGGCCTGCGTATGCCACGTCATTATATGCTATCTGCCTCTCGTGAAGGCCTGCGGACTCAGCATTCCCCTGTTCTTCAAGATGCTGGCCGCTCCCATGATCATTTCCTTCACCACCTGCTCGAGCGCAGCCGCTCTCTCCACCAACCTCATCCAGGTGCAGAAGCTCGGTGCCTCCAAGCCCGTGGCCTCCTTCTCCATTCCCCTCGGCAATACCATCAACATGGACGGCACGGCCGTCTACATGGGCGTGGTGGCCATCTTCGTGGCCGAGCTGTACGGCATTCCCATGCCCGTCGACAAGCAGATTGAGGTCATTCTCGTGGGCGTGCTCGCCTCCATCGGCACCGTGGGCGTGCCCGGAGCCGGTCTTCTCATGAGCTCCATCGTGTTCACCCAGGTGGGCATTCCGCTGGAAGGCATCGGCATCATCGCCGGCATCGACCGTGTGATGGACATGGCCCGCACCTCCGTGAACGTGCTCGGCGACGCCGCCGGCGCCATCGTGGTCTCCCGCTGGGAAGGCGAATTCAGTCCTGAAGCGGGCGCGCGCTTTGCTCAGGAAGAAGGCGACTAAAGCCTGTTCGACATCCGTCTCTGAAGGGGCCGCCGCAGGGCGGCCCTTTTTTTGTGTCTGCCTTCCGAGCCCGCCGGGCACCAAAAGCCGCAGAACGGACATCTGCAATTTCTCCCCCTCCAGCCGACGCCTTTCATTCCTTCTTGCCATCCTTTTTTCTTGCCGGTACAACCAGAGGCCGGAGGAAACATCATGATAGCCAAGGCCCGCGCCGATCAGCTCGTTTTTGAACAGGGACTCGCCGAAAGCAAGGAGCAGGCCCGCCGACTCATCATGGCGGGCAAGGTAGCGCTTGCCCCCGACGAGGAGCATCCCGAAAAAGCGCCGGAGCTTGTGCAGAAGCCCGGCCATCCCTACAAGATCACCACGCAGTTTCAGCTTGTGGGCGTGGAACGCTTCGTAAGCCGAGGGGCGTACAAGCTGCTCACCGCTCTCGAGCGCTACCACATCGACGTGAAGGACTTTGTCTGTCTTGACGCAGGCGCTTCCACCGGAGGGTTCACCGACTGTCTTCTTCAATATGGAGCAAGCCGCGTCTATGCCGTGGATGTGGGACACGCCCAGCTCCATGAGCGCCTGCGCGCCGATCCCCGCGTCATTTCCCGCGAGGGAGTGAACCTGCGCACCGCACCGCCCGATACCGTGCCCGAACCCGTGGACATGATCGTGGCCGACGTGTCGTTCATCTCGCTCACCATGGTGCTGCCGCACTGTCTGCGCTGGCTGAAGGACGGCGGCATAGCCGTGGGCCTCATCAAGCCGCAGTTCGAGGTGGGGCCGGGGCAGACCGTGAAGGGCGTAGTGCGCGACGAAGCCGTACGTCAGGACGCCGTGGACAGAGTGCTCGCCTTCATGGAACAGGAAGGACTGCAATGCCTCGGCGTGACTCCCGCAGCCATCAAGGGGCCCAAGGGCAATCAGGAATTTCTGGCCTACTGGCGCAAGGGCGAAAAGGCGACGCCTCAGCCGTAACGCTGAAAACGGGAGGACACTCATGTTCGATCTTTCCACGCTGAACCCCGGGCGCATCCTCGTCTGCCAGCAGCGGCAGATAGGCGACGTTCTGCTGTCCACGCCGGTGTTCGAGCTTCTGAAAAAGCGCTTTCCCGAAGCCGAGCTGCATCTTTTCACCGAAAAGAAATGCGAACCTCTGCTGCGCCACAATCCCTTCATCGACAGGTTCCACCTCATCGACAGAAAGGACGGATTCTTCCGTCAGCTGGCCTTCTACCGCAACGTGGCTTCCTGCGGCTTCGATGTGGTCATCGATCTGCAGCAACTGCCCCGCTGCCGCATGATGTCGCTCATGAGCCGAGCCCCCGTCCGTCTGTCCTTCCCGGCCTCCGTGCTTTCCGGCCTGATCTACAACCGTCTTGTCACGCCGAAGGACGGCTACGCCTCGGAAACCAAGGTTTCTCTGCTCGAACCCTTCGGCATACGCTGGCATAAGGAAGGACCGCGCATTTTTCTGACGGCCGAGGAAGAAGAAAAGGCCAGGGCTGTCCTTGAAGGCTGCGGCCTCCGGCCGGGCGACCGGCTCATCGCCATAGACTCCACCCATCGCCGCGCCTCCAAACGCTGGCCTGCGGAACGCTTTGCCCGCCTCATGGCGCTTTTGAAAAAGGAGGATCCGTCCTTCCGCTTTCTGCTCTTCCGCGGTCCCGGCGAAGATGCCGACATAGCAACGCTTCGCGCGCTGTGCCTTGAGCTCGGCATGAAGCCCGAAGACCTTTTCGTGCCCTCGCCCCTGCCGGATATCCGTCTTTCGGCTGCCTGTCTTAAAAACGCGGAACTGCTCATAGGCAACTGCTCCTCTCCACGGCATATGGCTGCTGCTCTCGGCGTGCCGAGCCTGGTCATTCCCGGTGCCTCGGGTACGGCATGGAAATTCCCCTCTCCTCTGCACCGTGAGCTGCGCCCGGAGCTGTCCTGTCAGCCCTGCTCAAAAACGGAATGCGCCGATCCTCAGTGTCTGCTCAGGGTTTCGCCCGAAGACGCGCTCAAGGCAGCGCTGGATCTTCTGCAGGAATGCCGCCGGGCGTAACGACGACGCACGCACGCTCTGCGAAATGCCATAAAAGAAGGCCGGAATCTCCAGCGAAATTCCGGCCTCTTCTTTTGCAACAGAGAGTTCCTACGACTGTGCCGACACATCCTTTGACGCAGGCTCGGAAACTGCCGGCACGGCAGGCGCCGCCGGAACAGAAGGCACAGAAGACGAGGAATCTTCCGACGAAGTCCCCGCGGAAACCGCAGAAGTGACCGCAGTCGCTGACTCAGAGGCTGCTGCCGATGCTGGAATCGCCGTAACCTCGGAGGACGCCGTTCCGGCTTCGGTCACTGCGGAAGACGTCTCCCCGGAAGCCTCGGAAACAGCCTTTTCCGCCGCCGATGAAGAAGCAGACGGCACGGCAGGCGTCGCCGGAGCGGAAGACACGGATGAGGAAAGCTCCGGCAAGCCCCCCGCCGGAGCCGCAGAAGAGGTCGCAGGCGTCGTCACGGGGGCGGACGCGGAAATCGCCGTGTCAGACTCGCCTGAAGAGACGGAAACAACTGAAGACTTGCCGCCTTCCGAAGAAGCCGGGCGCGGCACGCTGCTCTCTCCGGAAGCCCTCGTTCCCGCAGGCGCGGGAGAAAAATTCAGAGAGCCGGAAACTTCGGGAAAGACCTTGCCTGCCGAAGGCTTCGAGGAGCTTTTTCCTCCGCTCGAAGACACCGGAGACGACGTGGGAGTCTGCTCTGTCCGCGCGGCGGCAGAAGTCGGGGAAGACGCCTGTCCTGCCCCGGAAACATCGCTCTTTGCCCCGGAAGACTCCTCCTCGGGACTGATCTTCCGTGTTTCCGTCGCGGAGGTTGCTGCCGGAGAGGAAGAAGCGCTCTGCGACTCGTCGGCCCGACGATGAAGAATCTCATCAGCCCGGTCGTGCATCTGTTCGGCCATGCGGCGGCACACGTCCGCAGCCGCCTTCACGGCTTCCACGGAACTGTTCCTGCGGCTCAGCCACTCCCCGAGAAACAGAAGCTCGGAAGAAGACAGAGTCCTGCCTTCCGCCCTGCGCTGAATGGCGTAGGCCATGTCGTTTCTCGCGCGCTCCTGTCTTTCGGCGTACATGCCGGCCACGCGGGTGCTCTCCGCCATGCGACGGCTCTGTATGGCCACCTCATCTCTGTCACCGCGATCTCTGGCCAGAGAAAGCGCCATGTACGCCTTGGCAAAATTGTCGTTGGCCTCGGCCTCGTGCGCGGCTTCCCGACGTATGGCCCCGGAAAGTGCGGGAAGATCCACCGAGGCCGCGGCGTCCAGAGAAACGGCGAGACGCCTGAATCTGTCGGCATACACGTCGAACATGTCCGCGACCTGCGCGTCGGAAAGCGTGCGCCTGCGGCTCTCGCGGGCTGCACGTTCCATTTCCTCCAGAAACGTCGGCGCATACATCTGATAGAGCACTTCCAGCATGCCGGGCGTGAACGCATAGCTCAGAATGGAGGAACGACTTTTCAGAGGATCACGCTCCACGCTGCGCAGCGTACCGGAATTGCTGTAACGGAAATTCGCCTGAATGAGCGTGACCGATGTGCGGCCGCTTCGCCCCTCATGATGCGAAGGCACGTAGCCGGACGCCAGCCATGCGGCCATGTCGCTCACAAAACGGGGGGTAACCACGGAATCCTTGCGCCCGTCATCGGGCAGAGGCGGACGATCTTCCACGGGACCGGAGGTGCTGTCACCATCTGCGGCAACGGTTGCCGGCTGCGCCATGGCCCTGTCCACTCTGGCAAGAAGTTCAGCCTGCGGATCAAGCGGCACGGGACGGGGCCCGTCGCTCAGAGAAGCCGTCACCTCATGCGCCGCACGCTCCTGCCGCGCGGATGTGTCCTTGCTCTCACCGCTCACTTCCGACGGTGAAGATTCCGGAGCAATGTTCCCCGCATCTGCGCCCGTCATGTCCCGCACCGCGTTTCTGGCTTCGTCCACGACAGGAATCCTGCCCTCCGGCACAAGGAACCACGCGGCTCCCCCCAGACAGCACAGAACAAAAACGCACGCGGTGACGTTGCGAAGAGTACGGGAAGAATAGGCCATGAGCGGAACACTCCGTCTTGCCCGGGGCAGCCCGGACATCTGTAAAGATTGCAGTTTTACACTTCCTTCATTTTAGCGTATTCCTCTGAGTCTGTGAAGTGCGCTTCCAGCGCTTTTCCCTCCCGCCGCAACCCCGAACATCGCCATTTTTCACGAGGTCTCCCCATGAAGTGCCGCCGCTGCCATGCACGCGCCGTCGTCTCCCTGCCCAGCCACAATACCGCCTTCTGTCCCGACTGCTTTCTGGACTTCTTTTCAAAACAGGTCGACAGAGGCATCCGGGAACATGGGCTCATGACGAAAAAGGACCGGGTGCTCGTGGCCCTTTCCGGCGGCAAGGATTCGCTCGCTCTCATGCTTGAGCTCGGCCGTCAGGGTTACGACGTCACGGCCCTGCACATCGACCTCGGTATTCCCGAATCCTCGCCCGCCGCGCGGGGCGTTGTGGAACGCTTCTGCCAAAAATACGACTTTCCGCTCATCGTCCGCGAGATGGCCGCCGAAGGTCTGGCCATTCCTGCGGTAAAGGCCGCTCTGCGCAGACCCGTCTGTTCCGCCTGCGGCAAAATCAAGCGCTACTACTTCAACAAGACCGCGCGTGAAGGCAGCTTCAACGTGCTTGCCACGGGCCACAACCTCGACGACGAGGTGGCAAGGCTCACCAGCAACACGCTGCGCTGGGACAGGGCATACCTCAGCGATCAGGGGCCCCTGCTCGAGGATTCCGACGGCTTCACGCGAAAAGTCAAGCCGTTCTGGCGTCTCACGGAATTTGAAACGGCCAACTATGCCTTTCTCATGGGCATAGAAAACCATTATGCCCCCTGTCCCTACAGCGAAGGCGCGAGCTTTTCCACGCTGAAAAGCCTGTGGATAGACCTGGAAGAAAAAATGCCCGGTCGCAAAATGGACTTCTACCACGGCTTTCTGGAACGCGGAAAACCGGCCTTCCGTCAGCAGGAAGTCGAACGGGGCGACACGCTTTCCCCCTGCACGCGCTGCGGCTACCCCACTTCCACGGAAATTTGCGGCGTATGCCGCATACGGGAAGCCCTCGCGCAGAAATAAATGAGGACTATCTGAAAGAAAACGAAACTTGTCTTTTCCTGCAATATGTCTATTCTGCAAGTGATAAGGCGGAATTACCCGTCTTTTCCCCGTCGCTGGTGCGACGGAGGCCGGACAGCTTCGGGCCTGTTCCGCAGCGTGTCCGGCACAGGATTTGCGTCATGCTGAATGACAGCGCATTCTACACACAAAAGTCAAGGAGACAACCATGAAGCTCAGGCTTCTTGCTGTCGCACTGATGGTGGCGCTCTCCGGCTGCGCCTATGACCCCTACGGCCCCGACGTGGCGGGCAGCGTGGCCGTCGGCTCCGGCGGCGTGTATGGCGGCAGCGTCAGTGTCGGCACGGGCGTCTACAGTTCGCCCGGCTACTACGGCACGTCTCTTCTCTTTCCCGTTATTCCTCCCCCCGTTATCATAACACCGCCCCCGCCGCGACCTCATCACATCGTGCCGCCCCCGCCGCCGCGCCTTCCGCCCCCGCCGGGATTTGCCCGGCCCGATCACAGACCGCCTTTCGGCGTACGCCCTCCGGGCCTAAGACCGCCGGGCATCAAACCTCCGGCCATGCATCCCGGTGTTCCCGGCAAACCGAGACCTCCGTTCGTTGCTCCGGGCAGACCCGGCGCTCCCCGCCCGCCCATGATAAAGCCGGGCGCAGGCGGTGCGCCACGGCCTCCCGCAATGCGTCCCGGATCGGCCCCCCGGCCTCCGCGTCCGCCCATGGTTCGACCGGCGGGAAATTCCCAGCGCCCGCCCGTGCTCCGTCCTGCCGGCGCGCACCCGAGACCTCCGGTCATGCATCCTTCGGGAGGAACCCCCAGGCCTTCCCCCGGAAAACCTTCCGGCGTCCGACCTGACATGACGCATCCTGGCGGTCATCGTCGATAGAGGGCCGCATTTCCGGTCCCCACCGACACGAAAAAACCGAAAGATTTCCCAAAAAAAAATCCCGCACTCTTCAATGAAAAACGCCCGCCGTTTTTGAAACGGCGGGCGTTTTTCGTGCATGGAAAAGCCGTCGGCGAAAGCCTGCTCCAGACGGAGCAAGCGACATGGAGCCTCATCGTCGAAGCCCCCTGTGCACACATGCACGCCGCTCCCGGCTTCTGCGAAGTCCTGCGCGCTACTTGTGGAAAAAGAACTTCATGCACCAGCAGAACACCGGCACCAGAAGAATCACGATGTAAAGACGCGTCATCTGAAAAGCCATGATCTTGGGAAGGTGCTCATTGGCGTCGGCCAGACCGATGACCGCATTGAGTCCGCCCGGCGACGTGGCGAGAATGGAGCCGATCACATCAATGTCGGTCATATGACGCACCACGAAGGCAGATCCCAGCCCCGCCGCAAGCAGAATGAAGGTACTCAGCAACATCACGGGAATCTGATCCTTCATGCTTACGAGCAGATCCAGAGAAAGCATGGATCCCACGCAGATGCCTATGGCAAGCTGAGCCGCATTGTAGAAAAGCGAAGGCATCTGAATGTCGGCAAGACCAAGCAGCTTCACGGCCATGCTGCCCACCACGGCGCCGAGCATGCAGCCTCCGGGGATATTCAGGTACTTGAAAAGACAACCCACCAACGAGCCGCTGACAACCAGCATAACAATCTGATGATTCATGTCTCACCTCACCGTTTGATGAGGTGACCATAACGTGAAGGGCTCTGTCTTGTAAACGACTCACAAATCCCGGCGCTCCCGGCAATGCAGAAAAAGCCGGCGTGTTCCTTTTATCTTCTCTCTTTACGAATCCGACTTTTTTCCCTACATATAGTCGATAGTTTACGAGAGCATAAGGTCATGGACCATAATATACGACTTTTCCGGCAACCATTGCTCATACCGCCCAACTAAGGAGGCTTTGCCATATGCCGCAGCTGATTTACGGAGTCTGGGACAATGTCGTGTACGACAACCGCGGCTCCGCGGTTCCCACCGCTCCCGAGGACCTGCCGCTGGACCTGTTCGACCAGTTCAACGAGGGAAATCCCACGGAAATATTCCTCAGCAACCGGGGCTTTCTGGTTTTCTCCCGCACGGCAAGTCTTGTCTGGGCGCTGTGGAAACATCATCAGCGCCTTGCTGCCGAATCCTGCGGCAAATGTTCCCCCTGCCGCGCCGGCTCTCCCATCCTTGCCCAGGAGCTGGAAAAGGCCTGCCGAGGGGAGCTCGTGCACTGGGAAGAAGTGCGCGACATCACCGAGCAGATGCATGAGACCTCTCTGTGCGGCGTAGGACGAACGGGAACTACTCCCCTGCTTGACGCCCTTTCCCATTTTCCCGATGAACTGCGCCCCTTCCCCTTCCACGGCGACGCAGGCTTCTATTCCGTGACCACCAGCCCCTGCATCGAGGCCTGTCCCAGTCACGTGAACGTCCCCCGCTACATCGACTATCTCCAGGACGGCCACAACGACCTTGCCGCCGGCGTGGTTCTCAATCATTACCCGCTGGCCGGAAGCTGCGGTCGCGTATGCGTACGCTACTGTGAAAAGGCCTGCCGCCGCAGTCAGGTGGACGCCCCGGTAGACATCAAGAACCTGAAGCGCTTTGCCGCCGACGAAACCATTGTGCCCGGCATTCTCAAGCCGGAACCCTGCCCCACCACGAAAAACAAGCGCGTAGCCGTCATCGGCGCAGGGCCCGTGGGCGTAACCTGTGCCTATCAGCTTCTGGAAACGGGATATCCCGTGGACATCTATGAGGCCCATGACAAGGCCGGTGGCATGGTCCGCTACGGCATTCCCTTCTACCGTCTTCCCAAGAACGTGCTCATGCAGGAAAACGAGCTCGTCAAGGACATGGGCGGCATGTTCTTCTTCAATCAGAAACTCGGTCGCGACTTCAACATCGACGACCTGTTCAGGCGCGGCTACAAGGCCGTGTTCATCGCCACGGGCTGTCCGCTCGGCGGCTACCTCGGCATGGAAGGCGAAGACACGAGCATTCCCGAGTATGAAAACGGCATAGAATTTCTGGAAAAAGTGCACGACGCACTTGAAGCCGGCGTCACTCCCGAACTTGACGGCGACGTGGTGGTCGTGGGCGGCGGCAACGTGGCCATGGACTGCTGCCGTTCCGCCGTGCGCATGACGAAGGGCAAGGTGCATCTTGTCTACCGCCGCACCGAGTCCGACGCGCCGGCTGATCGCGAAGAAATCGTGGAAGCCGGCCGGGAGGGCGTGGAGTTCCACTTCCTTTCCGGACAGGACCGTCTGGTGGTGGAAAACGGAAAGATCACCGGACTGCAGTGCGTGAAAATGCAGCAGACCGAACCTGACGAAAGCGGTCGACGCGGCGTAAAGCCCATCCCCGGTTCGGAATTCGTCATTCCCTGCGACTACGTCATTGCCGCCATCGGCCAGAAGAGCGATCCTTCCATGCTCACCGAAGCCGACGGCATTGCTCTCGACCGCAAGAAATGCATCATCGTGGACGAATACCAGGCCACCTCGCGGCCCGGCGTGTTCGCGGGAGGCGACGGCACCACCGGCCCGCGCACCAAGGGACCGAGCGTGCTCATCCACGGCATGGCGCAGGGCTCCATCGGCGCGCAGGCCATCGCGAGCTACCTTGAATACGACAGACCGCCGTTCCTTGCGCGCGAGCGCATAAGCCAGCTCATTCGTCAGGCCGGACTCTTCGGCGACGATCCTGTCTGCGGCCAGGAAAAAAAGCCGCGCGTACGCCTGAACGAACTCACCCCCGCCGAGCGCGACCACAACTTCAAGGAAGTGGAACTCGGCATGTCGCAGGAAGAGGCCTGGCAGGAAGCAAAGCGCTGCATGCGCTGCTACCGCATCCTGTCCGTGGTCACCCGCTCCCCCATCCCCGGCTTCAAAGCCTAGTTTATGAGAGAACCCGCCATGAACGCATCCATCAACGGACGTGAATACACTTTCGAGCCGGGAGAAACCATCCTTCAGGTGGCCCGGCGCAACGACATCTTCATTCCCACCCTCTGCCATTTTCAACCGCTCAACCACAAGCCCGGCACCTGTCGCGTCTGTCTTGCCCAGGTGACCGACAGACACGGCCGCACCGAAATGGTCACCACCTGCAACACCCCCATGGAAGAAGGAATGCGCGTGGATACCATTTCCTCCCACGTGCGCAGGATGCAGCGCCTTCAGGTTGAGCTCGTGTTTGCCGATCATGATCAGGACTGCGCGGCCTGTGCCCGTCACGGCGACTGCGAACTTCAGGATCTTGCCGAATACGTGGGACTTTCCACCAACCGCTTTGCCCCTCGCCTTCCGCACGATCGTCCTCTCGACAATACCATGCACGGCATGGTGCGCGACATGAGCAAATGCATACGCTGCCTGCGCTGCGTGGAGGTATGCCGCAAGGTGCAGGGCGTGGCCGCCCTCACCGTGGACGGCACGGGCACGGGTACGCACATAGGCGTGGGCATGGCCCCCAGCCAGAACACTTCCGCCTGCATACAGTGCGGTCAGTGCACGCTGGTATGTCCCACCGGCGCGCTGGCCGAACTTGATGAAAACGACGAAGTTCTCGACTTTCTCGCCAACCCCGAGCTGACCACGGTGTTTGCCTTCGCTCCCTCGGTGCGCGTGGTCATGGGCGAGGAATTCGGTCTTGCTCCCGGTGAAAACGTGGAAGGCAGAATAGTGGCTGCCCTGCGCCGTCTCGGTGCGGACATCGTCATCGACACCGACTTCGCCGCCGACGTGGTCATCATGGAAGAAGGCACGGAACTGCTCGGACGCATCAAAAACGGCGGCAGACTTCCCATGTTTACGTCATGCTGCCCCGGCTGGGTCAACTATGCGGAAAAGCACTGTCCGGAAGTTCTGCCCTACGTGTCCACCACTCGATCCCCGCAGGCCGTATCCAGCTCGCTCGTCAAGAGCTATCTTGCGGAAAAGACCGGCATTTCTCCCCGAAAAATACGCAACATCTCCATCATGCCCTGCACGGCCAAAAAGGATGAAGCTGCCCGCTCCCAGCTCTATGTCGGCAGTCATCCCGACACCGACGTGGTCATCACCGTGCGCGAGCTCGCCCGCCTGCTCCGCCGCAGCGGCATAGACCTCGCCCGCCTGGAACCTGAACCCTTCGACAATCCCTACATGAGCGACTCCACCGGTGCGGCCGTCATATTCGGCACTACCGGCGGTGTCATGGAAGCAGCGGTGCGCACCGTGTACGCCGTGCTCAACCACAGGGAACTGCCCGGCGTCAGCGTCATGCCCGTGCGCGGCGTGGAAGGCCTGCGCGAGTCCGACGTGGATCTCGGCAAGGAGCACGGCGTCATCAAGGTAGCCGTGGTGCACGGACTCGCCAATGCCCGCAAGCTCGTGGAACAGGCCGTGGCCGGGACATCGCCCTATACCTTCATTGAAGTCATGGCCTGTCCCGGAGGCTGCGTAGCCGGCGGCGGCACCTGCCGCATCAAGCAGGACTACCAGCCTCACACCGGAAAACGACAGAAGGGTCTTTACGCCATCGACAGCCATATGCCCCGCCGCCAGTCCCACAACAACCCGCAGGTCATCAAGCTCTACGACGAGTACCTCGGCGAGCCCAATTCCCACAAGGCGCACGAGCTGCTGCACACCCATTACACCGACCGCAGCAAGGTACAGACCGAGAGCATTTCCGCAACCAAGAAGAAGCTCACGCTCACCGATCAGTCGGCCTGAACGACCGCCGTCTGCGCATGAAAAAGGGCCGCCCTTTCCGGGGTGGCCCTTCCTTTTACCGTACCTGCTTCGGCTTTTCCGCAGATTACCGAGACTGTCAACGCCCCCTTTTCTCTGCCCCGAAAGCTTCTGGCTGGCGGGCAAGATTCTGCAGCGTATCTCCGGCTATTCTGTACACCGTCCAGTCCTTCATGGGTTCCGCGCCAAGGGAAAGGTAAAAATCAATGCTCGGTCTGTTCCAGTCGAGGCACCACCATTCCAGACGGCCGCAGCCGCGTTCCACGGCAAGGGAGGCAAGCTTCTTCAGCAAAGCCTTCCCGTATCCTCTGCCGCGGCATTCCGGCCGGACGTACAAATCTTCCAGATATATGCCCGCCCTGCCGAGAAATGTGGAAAAATTATGGAAGAACAGGGCGAAACCGACTTCCCTGCCGTTTTCAAGGACAAAGAGGACTTCGGCCTTCTTCCGGTCAAAAATCCATTCTTCCAGTGTCGTCTCATCCGCGACGACTTCGTGCCGCAGCTTCTCATACTCTGCCAGTTCCATGATGAACTGCAAAATCAGGGCGGTATCCTTTCGTTCCGCAAATCTGAAACTGAATTCCACGTTGCATCTCCTCCCTGCCCCTGCGGGGCAGATCCGGTTATAACGCAATTTTTCCGCCGGGGACACCTGCCAGCCCGATGCCTCCGCGCGCCGCGCCTGCATATCTCCGCCGCACCGCGACAATTCAGGTTCCCCAAAGCCGCCGTCTCCTTTCTCCGCGCCGAGATCCGACCGGCCGCATCCTTTCGTTCCTCGCCGCCGTACTCAACCTCTCCTTCGGCGAGTGCTCTCCCCCGCAGATCCCCTTTCCCCGCTGCAATCCCGTCTCTTCGCCCTGTGTTTTTCCTCCCCCCCTCCCTTGCGCATTCCCCCTCCGTTCCGCCCGCCTTCTGCGCCCTGCGCCTCTCCCTTTTCCTCGCCGCTGCCTCGCACACTCCTGATTCGTACCCCGCGCCGACGGGGGCGCCCCGTCCTTGCCCCGCCTCCAAAACACTTCCGTTCCAGCCCTGCACTCCAGGCTCACATTCCTGTTTCACTCGTGAAAAAATACGCTTTTCCCGTGAAATCACAAAACTTTTTTCATCAACATCCGTCCACGCGCTTGACCTGCCCCGAGGGCCGTGGTAGATTGTCCTTGAATTAAAGAACAGCGCAAGCTGCTCTGCCAAAGCGCATAGAGATCCGGCATGGACTTGGTTGAAGAAACCGGGAGAGATCACCCTTGCAGGGTGACGCCGAAGGGGCCGCAAAAACTCTCAGGCAAAAGGACCGGTTTTGGACAAACTCTGGAAAGCAGGTATGCACCCATGAGGCAATCCGCGCGGCGGAGAATCTTTCAGGTTGGTAACAGAGGCACAGAGGACGAAGTGATTCGTCTGCTGTGCCTCTTTTTTTTATTTCGTTTTTTTGTTTTGCAGGAGAAGGTTCCATGGAACTGAAAACCCCTCTTTATGACGTGCACGTTGAAGAAGGCGGAAAGATAGTCCCCTTTGCGGGCTATCTGCTTCCCGTGCAGTATGCAAGCGGCGTCATCAAGGAACATATGGCCGTTCGTCAGGCGGCCGGCCTGTTCGACGTGTCCCATATGGGAGAAGTTCTCTTCACCGGCCCCACGGCGCTCGACACGCTGAACCACCTGCTCACCAACGACTTTACGAACATGCCAGCAGGCAAGGTGCGCTACAGCGTCATGTGCAACGACAGGGGCGGCGTCATTGACGACCTTGTGGTCTACAAGTTCTCCGACGAGGAATACCTCGTCGTGGTCAACGCCGCCAACCGGCACAAGGACTACGCCCATATGGCCGCCAACCTTCTGCCCGGCACGAAGGCCGAGGACATTTCCGACTCCGTGGCACAGCTCGCTCTTCAGGGACCCGCCGCCCCGGCCATTCTCGCAAAGCTTGTTCCTGCGGAAAAGCTGCCTCAGAAGTACTATACCGCCGTGCGCGACGTGGACATTGCCGGCATGAAGTGCCTGGTCTCCCGCACGGGCTACACGGGCGAGCTCGGCTATGAAATCTATACTGCGCCCGAAAATGCCGTGAATCTCTGGAAAACCCTGCGCGAAGCCGGCAAGGACGATGGACTCATTCCCTGCGGACTCGGCGCACGCGACACCCTGCGCCTTGAGGCCGCCATGCCGCTGTACGGCCACGAAATGGACGAAACCATTACTCCCTTTGAAGCCGGACTCGACTTCGGCGTGAAAATGGGCAAGCCCGACTTCATCGGCAAAGCCGCGCTTGAAGCATCGGGCAGACCTTCCCGCGTACGCGTAGGCCTTGAAATCACGGGACGCGGCATTGCCCGCGAGCATCAGCCCGTGTTCATCGGTGATGAGCAGATCGGCATGACCACCTCGGGCACGCACTGCCCCGCCGTAGGCAAGGCTCTTGCCATGGCGCTTGTGGATGTTTCGCACAGCGAGCCCGGAACACAGGTAGACGTCGATGTGCGCGGCCGCCGTGTCGGCGCCGTCATCGTGCCGCTTCCCTTCTATCATCGCTAGAGAGGCTCCGACCGGGAGGCTTCTGACGTTCTCAATCCTGCGCCATGCGGGCCGAATCTTCCGGGCGGTTATTTTTCCTTCCGAATCCCCTACCCGAACCTCTATCACACACTCCGGAGGCTACCATGTCCAACATCCCCGCCGAACTCCAATACACCGCTTCTCATGAATGGATAAAGAACGAAGACGGCCTTGTCGTCATCGGTCTCACCGACTTCGCTCAGAGCTCCCTCGGCGACATCGTGTTCATCGACCTTCCCCAGGAAGGCGACGCCGTCACCATGGGCGACTCCTTTGCCGATGTGGAATCCGTGAAGGCCGTCTCCGGCGTGTTCAGCCCGGTTTCCGGCACTGTGGCCGCCGTGAACAGTGCTCTCATCGACAATCCTGCCCTGCTCAATGAAAACCCCTACGACGCCTGGCTCATCAAGGTTTCGGACGTTACCAATACCGGCGAGCTGCTGGATGCCGCCGCCTACGAGGCCGTGTGCAAGTCCGAGGAGGCCTAAACATGGGCAGCTACATCCCTTCCACGGCCGAAGAGCGGAAGGTCATGCTGGAGCAGCTCGGACTCGGCTCCATGGAGGATCTTTACTCCGTCGTTCCCGAGTCCGTGCGAGTACGCTCCCTGAACCTTCCCGAAGGCCTGAGCGAAATGGAAGTGTCCCGCACCATGCGCGGCCTCGCGGACAGGAACGTCCGCTTCCGCAGCGTGTTCCGCGGGGCTGGCGCATACCGTCATTACATTCCCGCCATCGTGAAGACCGTGACCTCCCGCGAGGAATTCGTCACGGCCTATACCCCCTATCAGGCGGAAATCAGCCAGGGCGTGCTTCAGTCTATTTTTGAATATCAGACGCAGATCTGCGAGCTCACCGGCATGGACGTATCCAACGCCTCGGTGTACGACGGGGCCGTGGCCGCGGCCGAAGCCGTGCTCATGTGCCTTGAACGCCGCAAAAACGGCGTCATCCTCGCCGGAACCGCCGATCCGCAGACCATCACCACGGTACAGACCTACTGTGAAAGCCGGAGCGTTCCCGTCACGGTACTGCCCGTGAAAAACGGCGCCACGGACCCGGCCGACCTTGCCGCCTCGCTTTCCGACTCCTCGGCCTGCCTTTATGTGCAGAGCCCGAACTACTACGGCGTGCTTGAGGACATGGATGCTCTTGTGGCAGCCGCCCACGACGCCGGAGCACGCGTAGTCATGGGAGCAAATCCCATTTCCCTCGGCCTCTTGAAGACCCCCGGCGAATACGGAGTCGACATAGCCACGGGCGAAGGCCAGCCTCTCGGCATGCCTCTCGGCTTCGGGGGGCCGTACCTCGGCTTCATGGCCTGCAGAAAGGAACTCATGCGCCGGCTGCCCGGCCGCATTGTGGGCGAGACGCAGGACCACGAGGGACGCCGCTGCTTCGTGCTCACTCTTCAGGCCCGCGAGCAGCACATACGCCGCGAAAAGGCCTCATCCAACATCTGCTCCAACGAAGCGCTCTGCGCCATGACCGCCTCGGTGTACCTTGCGGCCATGGGGCCGCAGGGCCTCGCCCGCGTGGCGGAAAACTGCGCGGCCCACGCCCATTATCTGGCTGCGGAGCTCTCCCGCATCCCCGGCTTCTCCCTGCGTCACGAAGGCAGAGAATTCTTCCATGAATTTCTCACGGACTGCCCCATGGACGGCGAAAAGCTCTGCTCGAAGCTTGCCGAAAAGGGCATACTCGGAGGCCTTCCCGTGGAAGGCGGCATTCTGTGGTGCTGCACTGAGCTTTGCACCAGGGGCGACATGGATGAACTCATTACCGCCATCCGGGAGGTGTGTGCACAATGAAACTTCTGTTTGAAAGAAGCCGTCCCGGTCGCCGGGAGTGCCTGATTCCCGCCTGTGACGTGCCTGCAGCGTCGTTTTCCCCCGCCGTGCTGCGCGCCTCGGCGCCTCGTCTGCCGGAGATTTCGGAAATAGACCTCGGACGGCATTACACCGAACTTGCCTCGCAGACCCACGGCGTGAACAAGGGTTTCTATCCCCTGGGCTCCTGTACCATGAAGTACAACCCCAGAATCAATGAAGAAATGTCCGGACTCCAGGGTTTTGCGGACATCCATCCGCTCCAGCCTGCAAACACGGCCCAGGGCTGCCTTGAAGTGCTGTTCGAGGCCGAAAGGCTGCTTTGCGAAATCACCGGCATGGACGGCATGAGCTTCCAGCCCGCCGCCGGCGCGCACGGCGAATATACCGGCCTTCTGCTCATCCGCCATTATCATCAGTTGCGGGGCGATACCGCCCGCACGAAGATTATCGTGCCCGACTCCGCCCACGGCACCAACCCCGCATCGGCAACCATGGCAGGCTTCACCGTGGTTTCCGTGCCCTCCAACGAGAAGGGTGGCGTGGATCTCGAGGCGCTCAGAAAGGCCGCAGGGCCGGACACCGCCGGTCTCATGCTCACCAACCCCAACACGCTTGGCCTTTTTGACGAGAACATCCTCGAAATCACGCGCATCGTCCATGAAGCCGGAGGCCTCTGCTACTACGACGGCGCCAATCTGAACGCCGTCATGGGACACGCCCGCCCCGGCGACATGGGCTTCGACTGCGTGCATCTCAATCTGCACAAAACCTTCTCCACGCCTCACGGCGGCGGCGGTCCCGGCAGCGGCCCTGTGGGATGCAAGGCCTTTCTCGAACAGTTCCTGCCCGCTCCCCGCGTGTGCAAAAAGGAAGACGGGACCTTCGACTTCGCCACGCCCGAGCACAGCATGGGCCGCGTGCGCAGCTTCTACGGCAACTTCCTTGTGGTGGTGCGCGCCCTTACCTACATTCTCACCCTGGGACGCGAGGGCATTCCCGAAGCTTCGGCCATGGCCGTGCTCAACGCCAACTACCTCATGAAGAAGCTGTCCGGTCACTACGACATGGCATATGACACCATATGCATGCATGAGTTCGTCATGACCTTGGAAAAGCTCAAGAATGACACCGGCGTCTCCGCCATGGACGTGGCCAAGTCGCTGCTCGACTACGGCATTCACCCGCCGACCATGTACTTCCCGCTCATCGTGCACGAAGCCCTCATGGTGGAACCCACGGAAACTGAAAGTCCCGAAACGCTGGACGGTGCTGCCGAAGCGCTTCTTGCCATTCTCGACAAGGCAAAAAGTGACCCGGCCTATCTGCACGACGCACCTCACTGCTGTCCCATAGGCAGGCCCGATGAAGTGCGCGCAGCCCGTACCCCCGTGCTGCGCTACGACTTCGACGCCGCAAAAGAAAAATAACCCCTCGAAACCGGGCCGCCCCGCGGCCCGGCGCTGCGGCGGCGTACCGGAACAACTTCGGCACGCCGCCTCTTTTTTTCTGAAAAAACGGAATGTTTCCCGCGTGTTCTTCTGTCTCCAGCTCTCCCCTGAACCGTCTGCGCCTGAAAACCC
>NZ_CALUWV010000008.1 GCF_944324575.1 uncultured Mailhella sp.
CTCGAACTGTTCCCCGGCGCCAGCCCCCGCAAGGTCAAGAACGTCCTCACCGCTCTGGTGGACGACGAAAAGGTGGCGTACTGGTCCTCCGGTTCCACCACCATGTACGGCCTCAAGGGTGCCGGCAAGCAGGGTGCCACTGAAGAAGGCGAATAATATCGCCCCCGCGTAAGGCGGGATTCCGACGGGTCGACTGACGTCGGCCCACGGCACCTTCCAGCACGCTGGAAACTTCAAGGGGAAGAACTTTCGGGTTCTTCCCCTTTTCCTTACCCTTTTCCTCCTCTTCCCCATGCAGCAGCCACGACTCGTCATTTCCGGACTCTCCGGCGGAAGCGGCAAGACGCTTGTTTCTCTCGGTCTCTCCCGACTGTTCCAAAGGCGCGGTCTTGCCGTGCAGGCCTTCAAGAAAGGCCCGGACTACATCGACTACGCCTGGCTTGCTCTGGCTTCAAAACGGCCCGCAGCCTGCCTCGATCCCTACTTTCTGGATGATGAACGTCTGCTGCGGCAATTCTGCCGCGTCTGTGCAAAGCGTCCCTCAGACCTTGCCGTCATAGAAGGCAATCGCGGCCTCTTCGACGGACGCGACGTGGAAGGAACCTGTTCCACGGCGCACGTAGCGCGCCTTCTCAAAGCCCCTGTGGTGCTTACCATGAACTGCGCCAAAATGACCCGCACGGCGGCCGCCATCGTGTCCGGTCTGGCGCATTTCGAACCCGATCTGCATCTTGCCGGCGTCCTGCTGAACAATGTCGCCGGAGAGCGTCACGGCGCCATGCTCCGTCGCGCCATCGAAAGCTATACCGACATTCCGGTGCTCGGTATTCTGCCCAGAATGCGGAAAAATCCGCTGCCGGAAAGACACATGGGACTGTCGCTCGATGCTGCGGACCACACCGTGCACGCCGTTCTCGATGCGCTGGCCGATCTTGTGCGGGATAACGTCAACTGGGAACAGGTGCTTGAGCTCTCCCGCAAGGCGCCCGAACTTCCCGACATTCCGGCTCCGGCTCCGACGTTCTCCGAAAGCGCGGAAGACAGACCCCGCATAGGTTATGTGCATGACCGCGCCCTCTGGTTCTATTACGAAGAGAATCTGGAAGCGCTGCGTGCGGCAGGCGCGGAGCTGGTACGTCTTGATCTGTTCGACTCCGCGCCATGGCCGGAGCTGGACGGTCTTTATCTCGGCGGAGGCTATCCCGAGCTCTTTGCAGAAGAAATCAGCGCCTCACGCCATCTGGAAGACATTCGTCATCTTTCCCTGACCGGTCGCCCCGTGTATGCCGAATGCGGCGGCTTCATGCTGCTGTGCGACGCTCTCGTTCTTGATAAAGGTCCCATGCCCATGGCTTCCCTGCTTCCGGCCCGGGCACGCTTTTTCTCCAGACCGCAGGGACTCGGCTATGTCACGGTTCATGTCGTGGCGGAAAATCCCTTCCATCCCCTGGGAAGCGAGTGGCGCGGCCATGAATTTCACTATTCCCGCTGCGAATGGCCGCAGGGGGCGGAGCCCGTCTGCTGCCTTGATCTTGCTCCGGGCACAGGCATGTACGAAAAGCACGGCAAACACTACGACGGCCTGCTGACCCGCCGAACCTTCGGGTGCTGGACGCATCTTTTCGCGCCCGCTGTTCCTCACTGGGCCCGCAACTTCGTGGAGGCCTGCCGTCGCTGACCAAATCCGGCGCGCCGTTTCCTCAATCCTGTTTTTCCGATACGAAAAGAGGCAGATCACAACTGATCTGCCTCTTTTCGTCCGGCCAATGAAACAAAAAACGCTTTATGAGCTTCCCGCCCGGAACGGGAACGTCTCTCCAATCGCTTCTCAGTACCGCCTGCTCCGCTCCAATATTCTGCCGAGAAGAGCCCAGAAGCAGGATACGCAAAGATACATGATCGCCGTGACGAACCACAGCTCAAAAGTCATGCGGGATACGGCCATGACCTCAAGACTCTGAAACGTCAGTTCCGGCAGAGAAATGACCGACGCCAGCGCCGTTTCCTTGAAGACCGAAATGCACTGACCCGTCAAGGGCGGAATCATGTGGCGGAACGCCTGCGGAGCAATGACCCAGCGCAGCTGCTGCCAGCCGTTCATGCCGAGCGAAGCTGCAGCTTCCCACTGGGTTTTGTCCACGGCCTCAATGGAACCGCGTACGATTTCCGCCACATAGGCGCCGGAATACAGCCCCAGCGTCAGTACGGCGGCCGCCATGCGGTCCATCTGTCCGGCAGGCGCAAAAAACGCTGCAACGAAACTCTGCCCCCATGAGGGAAGCGTCGCCACCGCATCCTCGATCTCAAGAAAAGGCTCGGTGAAAAAGGATCCGGCAAAGAAATAAACAAGGAAAAGCAGCACCAGAGGAGGCGTATTCCTCAGCGCCGTGATGTACAGCGTGGCCGGCCACGAGGCAAAGCCCCGTTGTCCGGCGGAAAGAGCTCCCACCAGCGCACCGGAAACAAGCGCCACAAGAAGCGACCAGAAGCCCAGCCGGAGCGTGCCGAAAAAGCCCTTCAGAAGCATGCCGGGCTGCCATGCGCCGGACGCATCGCGCGACACGACATAGGACCACACGGCCGTCCAGTCCCATTCATGCCGCATCACATCCGCGGCGCGCCAGCAGAAGGCCGCCGTCAGAACAACGACGGCCAGCAGAAGGACGGCGTCCCATGAGTTCAGTTCACGCCAGCCTCGCCTCCGGGAATGACCGGGGATGACGTTCAGTTGAGTCTGCTCTGCCATGCGTCGGACTTGAACCAGTAATCACGACGTTCCTGAAGCCAGCCCTCAGCTTCCATGAGGCGGATCCAGCCGTCGAATACGTTGACGGTATCGAAATCACCCTTGGGAACGGCGAAAGCCACAGGCTGAGCATCCAGCCGAACCTCGAACTTCTGCTCCAGAACGTCCGCATGGCGCAGCGTTTCCATGGCCGGAAGCGGCGCACTGGACACAAAGGCGTGCGCACGACCGGAAAGAACCTCCTCCACAGCGGGAGCCTCATCGTTGAACATACGGAGCGTGGCCTTGGGAAAGGATTTGGAGGCGGCAGCCGCCGCAGTTGTTCCGGTACGCACGGCAATGACCACACCTTCGCGATTCAGGTCCTCAAGACTGCTGATATCCGCCGTCTTTTCACGATTCAGCGTAAGATCGACATAGGCATGGTCGTAGGGAACGGAAAAATTCACGGACAGAAGGCGCTGCGGCGTGATGCTCATGCCGCCGATGATGACGTCGAACTTGCCGGACAAAAGCGCGGGAATGATGCCGTCCCAGCTCGTGGGCACAAGCTGAAGCTTCACGCCGAGATCGTCGGCCAGACGCTGTGCGACATCAATCTCAAATCCGATGTACTTGCCTTCCTTATCCTGCATGGCCCACGGCACAAACGAGGAAAAGCCCACGCGGAGCGTTCCGCGCTGCATGACCTTTTCGATGACGGATCCCCTCGGAGCTGCGAGGCTCTGAGTGGAAACACAGAAGGACAGGCCTAGGATCAGAAGGAATGCGGTGAACCACTTTTTCATGAATGCTCCTTTCGCTCCAGAAGTCGGGCAGGAATGCTGACCAGCGACGTAAGAACGAGATAGATGGCTGCCGCCAGCAGCCAGAGTTCAAAGCTGAGAAAGGTATCCGTAATGACCACGCGCGTTCTCATGGTCAGATCGGCCACGGCAATGGCGCTGACCAGCGACGTGTCCTTGATGAGGGATACCATCTGCCCGGCAAGCGCAGGCAAAGCCTGTCGCAGGGCCTGAGGAATGATAACGAGCCTTGCCGTCATGCCCACAGGCATGCCGAGACTCATGGCGGCTTCCCACTGTCCGCGCGGCACGGCCATGATGCCCGCACGGAATATCTCGGCCATGTAGGCGCCTTCAAAAAGGCCGAGCGAAATCACCGCCGCCCAGAACGGGCCGATTCCAAGCACGGGAGCCACGGCAAAATACACCATGAACAGCTGCATGAGCAGCGGCGTATTGCGCAGAACACCCAGAAACATCGTGGCCAGCACTCCGGCCACGGGAGACGTCGAAAGACGCATGGCGGCCATGATGCCGCCCGAAAGCAGCGCGAGCACGAGACTCGCCGCCGTAAGCTGCAACGTTACTCCGAGGGCTTCAAGAAGCACGCCCGGATGGAACGAACCGTCCTCCCACACGCCGATATATCGCCACACTCTGTACCATTGCCAGCGGTACTGTTCCGAAGCCGTATCCGCAAACCACCAGACAAGGGCCAGCATGAGGACAAGCAGAAGCAAAGGCCGCCACAGGGCTCTGATGCGCTGCCTTCGGGCAAAAACGACGCAGGAATCGGGCATGGCTCCCCCGCGTTTCCGTCAGTGACTCAGGGAGGTCTGCTTCAGCGAAGAGCCCTCCTCCAGTTTCCGATGAACGGTACGGCTGTCCGCAGCCTCCGTCATGATGGACTGCCCCTGCATGAATTCCATCACATTGGTTTCCGCCAGCTCTCCGCCCGACGCGTCGTTGCGGACGGTCACGCGGTTGTAGACATGATCAAGTACCATGAGCACATACGGCTTGAGCACAGGCGTAGTCAGGTCTATGATGACGAGATAATATTCCCGAAAACGCTGCGGCGTGTCGGTATAGCCGACCCGGCAGTTCACCAGCCAGTCGTCGACACCGTCGTTGTTCCAGTCGGTCACGGCCACGAGCTCCAGCGTCACGCGGCTCATGCCCTGCTCGATGACGGCCCTGTTGTCCTCAATCTTCACCTTTGCGTCGGGCGTAAGCATGGCCCGGAACGTGGGCGCCACGGCCAGTTTGGAGCCGGGGAAGCGAAAGGCCGGAGCAAGTCTGTCCACCAGCGTCTTTCCCGCATCGACAGGACGGGAAGAAAACATGGGAGAATACCAGTCGCCGTTCTGGTCCACCATGTTCTTTTTCAGCATCACGGGACGCATGGCCCGGGACATGGCCACAAACTGCCCGCCGTCCAGTGCCTCCACCATGCGGCAGTTCTGCGGAGCGCATCCCGCAACAAGAGAAAGACAGGTTGCCAGCACCAGACCGGCATAACGCTTCTTCATGATACTTCCTTCCTTATGAGGCGGGCAGGACGTCACGCCCTCCCTGCAAAAACAAATAATCCATGAAACGCGCCGACAACGCCGGCGCTCCCTGAAAACGGAACGGTCGCCCCCCGTCGGACAACACGACGATGCCCGATCCCGGGAGATAGAAACGACGACGGGCTCATCAGCCCGGCGTCATCCCCGCGAACTCTTACTGCCGGAAGAAGCCTTCACGCCGTTTTTCGGACACAGCGGCGCAAGCTCGCATACATCGCAGGAGGGGCTTCGCGCCGTACATACGTCACGCCCGAACCAGACCAGTCGGTGATTCACATCCCCCCACTCCTCGCGGGGAAAAATTTTAATGAGATCCTGCTCTATCTTCACGGGCTCGGTATTCTTCGTGAGGCCGAGACGGAAGGAAAGCCGCTTGACGTGAGTGTCAACGGCCAGCCCCTGATTGATGCCGAAACCGCCCCACAATACCACGTTGGCAGTCTTTCTGGCCACACCGGGCAGCGTTATGAGCTCTTCCATGGTCTGGGGCACTTCGCCGCCGAAAAACTCGGTCACCCGTTTTGCCGCACAGAGCAGGTTCTTCGCCTTGCTGTGATAAAAGCCCGTAGGCCGTATCACTTCTTCAAGTTCTTCCTGCGTGGCCAGAGACAGCGACGCCGGATCGGGCCAGCGCCGGAAGAGCTCGGGCGTTATGGTATTCACGCGGGCGTCGGTGCACTGGGCCGCCAGTACCGTGGCCACCAGAAGTTCCCACGGATTCTCATGAACGAGCATGGTTTCCGGCACGGGGTAACGCTTCTTCAAAAGCGCCAGAATAGCCATGGCACGGTCTGTCTTTTCCGTCCTTCTCATTACTTCTCTCCAGAATACTCGTCCGTTCCGGCGGCAGAATCCGCTGTTTTACAGGGCATTTCCGGAACATTGCAGACCATGACAAGAACCGGCGCGAGCCTTCCGCTGTCTGCGCGGGAAATCATCCTATTTTCAACAGCGCAAATCAACAGTTATTTTGTTCCCGACATGCCGTGCGTCCCTCGAAAAAACGACCGCAAAGACCCGGTCATGATTTCCCGTTCACCAGTAAATATTTTGATATCAAATTATCTAAAGAAAAACAAGTTGACCGTGCCTCTTTCCCCCGGAAGGCCGCGTCTCAGGAACATGCCGGCTTCCGTGAGCGCCTGCAGCGCCGGGAATGAACTTTTCAGAAAAGCTCGACGAAGATCAGCGTATGTCCTGTTCAACAGCCCCCTGCTCTCATCCTTTTTTCCGTTCTTCCCGCTCCCCGTGCCGAACGGGAAGAGATACTTGTCAAACCCTCCATCCTGCCGTTAAAAACAGAAGAAACGCCATGCCAAACGGCATGGGAACCTACCTCACGGAGCCATGCATGATTCATCTTTCCGGTTCTCTCGCCTTTGACCGCATCATGACCTTTCCCGGTCACTTTGAAGACCATATTCTTCCCGAAAAGCTGCACTTTCTGAACGTTTCCTTTCCCATCGACCGTCTTGAGGAAAAAATGGGCGGTACGGCGGGCAACATTGCCTATTCTCTTGCGCTGCTCGGCGAGCAGTCCGCCATTTACGGCACGGTCGGCAAGGACTTTGAAGGCTACGGTCGCCGCCTTGCCTCCATGGGCATCGATCTTTCCGGCATAAAAACCGATGAGAAAGACTTCACGGCCTGCTGCTACATCATGACCGACAAAAGCAGCAACCAGATAAACGCCTTCTCTCCCTCGGCCATGAAGACGCCCGCCTTCCCGGACAAGACGCCAGCCGTGAACAAGGGCGACTGGGGCCTCGTAGCGCCCGGCAACGTGGATGACATGGTAAACCTGCCCGCCTTCTACCGGGAGCACGGCATTCCCTACATTTTTGATCCCGGACAGCAGATCACCGTGCTCGGCGGCGATCAGCTCACCTCCGGTCTTACCGGAGCTCACGTGCTCATCGGCAACGACTATGAAATCGACCGCATCGAAAAAATGACCGGCTTGAGCCGCGAAGCGCTGCTCGACCGCGTCGAATTTCTCATCGTCACCTTCGGCGGCAAGGGCTCCGTCATTCTGCATAAAGACGCCCGTCCCTACGAAGTTCCCGCAGTCTCCGTGGAAAACGTGTCCGACCCCACCGGCGCGGGCGACGCCTACCGCGCAGGCCTTCTCAAGGGACTGCACCACGGCATGGGCATGGCCTTTTCCGCCAGACTCGGCACGGTGACGGCCAGCTTCTGCGTAGAGCAGTACGGCACCCAGCTTCATACCTTCACACAGGAAGAATTCCAGACCCGCTATGAGTCCTGCTTCGGCCCCATGCCCGTACTGAACTGATTGCTGCTTCAAAAATACGTACGGCCCGCGTGCCTATTGCACGCGGGCCGTTTTTCATGCCTTCTCACGGACAGACCGCAAGACCCTCCAGAGCAGACTCATGCGGCAGGGCAGAGCCCGAAAAAAATCATGACAGCCGAAGGCAATGCCTCAGCGCGAGGCGTCCACGTCCACAAAGGTAAACCGATCCACGTCGAAGAGGCCCCGGGCGGTGAGCTTGAAACTGGGAATGACAGGCAGTGCCAGAAAACTCAGCGTCATGAAGGCGTCCGCGCCATCCCATATATGGTAGTGCGATGAGGCAAGTGCCAAAAGCTCATCCAGCTTTGCCGAAACTTCCGAGGCCGGTCTTTCACTCATGAGGCCGCTCACAGGCAGGGGCAGCTCGGCTATCACCCTTCCGTCCGACACCATGACGATGCCGCCCTGTCTTTTTTCCACCTCGCGTACGGCAACGAGCATGTCAGCTTCGTTGTCGCCCGCCACCACGATGTTGTGCGAATCATGAGCAATGGTGGTGGCAATGGCTCCGTTCTTCAGACCGTATCTGCCGTCCAGCAGCCCCACCCCTATCTTGCCCGTGGCATGATGACGTTCCAGAACGGCAATCTTCAGAAGTCCCGGATTGTCGGCAAGCTCCACCTCGCCGTCCGGCCCCGTCTTCACCGAACGCTGCAGGCAGTCCGTGATGAGGGAGTGGGGACGAAGACCGATGACTCGCGCCCTTCCCGAGGGCACACGCACGGAAAACGGACGCTCGGGCAACGGAGCGAGCACCACGCTGGAGCACAGATCCCCGGCGTCGCGCACGGGCAGAGACCGCAGCATTCTGCCTTCTTCGGCCACCAGTTCACCCTTCGCCCAGCAGAAAATCACACGGAAATCCTTCAAATCCTCCACAAGCACCAGGTCGGCGCGGAGTCCCGGAGCAATGCCGCCCCTGTCTCTCAAGCCGTAGCACTCCGCCGCGTTCAGCGTAGCCATACGAACGGCGCTTACAGGATCGATCCCGAAGCGGACGGCCATGCGAACGTTGTTGATGACGTGTCCTCTCTCAAGGATGTCCGAAGAGTGTCTGTCGTCCGTGCAGAAAAGACAACGACGCAGATTGGCAGCAGTAAGTCCCGGCAGAAGATGAAGGAGATCCCGCGAGGCCGATCCTTCTCTCAGAAGTACATACATGCCGCAGGCTATACGAGCTTCCAGCTCTTCCACCGTGGTGCATTCATGATCAGTGCCTATGCCGAGTGCGGCACAGGCTTCCAAGGTGGCCTCAGGCACCAGAGGCGAGTGGCCGTCTATGACCTTGCCCGCGGCGCGCGTCATGGCCATTTTTTCCAGCACGTCGTCGTCTCCGGCCATGAGGCCGGGAACGTTCATCATTTCCGCAAGGCCGCCCACTCTTTCCTCGGAAAGCAGCGGCGCGATGTCTTCGGCGCGCAGCACGGCCCCAGCATCCTCCACAGGCAGCGCAGGAACGCAGGAAGGCAGCATGATGCGCACATCGAGCGGAAGATCCTTTGAAGCCTCCAGCATGTAACGAATACCGTCCATGCCCTTCACATTGGCAATCTCATGCGGATCCGCCACCACAGTGGTCGTGCCGAAGGGGAGCACAAGCTCGGCAAAACGCGCCGGGCAGAGCATGGAAGACTCGATATGAACATGACCGTCGATAAGACCGGGCAGAAGCCAGCGTCCTTTGCCGTCCACGACCGTTTTCGCTTCAAAGGGACCGAAACCAAGAATGCGGCCCATACCCATGCTTACGGATCCTTCCCGTATCGTGCCGCTGAAAACGTCCACAATGCACACGTTGTCGATACGCACGTCCGCGGGCTCGCGACCCGTGATCATAGCCCAGAACTGCTTGTTCATGCTATCCTCTTGTCTGTGTGTTTTTCATGCGTATTTCCCTGTCTACAAGCTGCGCAAGCAGAAGGGACATCACCGTAAGTCCGGCTCCGAAAAGAAACACGGACTGATAGCCGAAGCTCGTCCACATCCAGCCGCCGATGGCAGGAATGGTCACGGCAGGAATATGGTTGATGGTCTGAGCTATGGCCATGTTGGGCGCGGCATCTTCTGGGAAAGCAATCTTCTGGAAGAAGGTACGCACCGCGATGGAAAAATTGAAGGTCAAACTGTCAAACACATAGAGAAGCACGATGAAATACTCGTTCTTCGTCGTGGCATAGCCCATGAATATGCTGAATGCGGCGATGTACTCGATGGTCATGAGACGCCGTTCGCCGAGCCGGTTGATGATCTTTCCCACCATGGGATTGAACAGCCAGTTCACGGCATAGTTGAACATGAACATGAGCGACACGCTGCGCACGGAAAAGCCGAACTGCTCCACCATGAGGAACACGGCAAACACCGAGAATACGATGCGTCGCCCGCCCATGAGCAGGTTGAGCACGTAAAAGAGCCAGTAACGCTTCTGCGGGAGCATTCTTTTGCGCTGCCTGGGCGCACTGCTTCCCGTAAGAGGATGGACGAGACCGAAAAATCCGAGCAGAAGTCCTATGGCTCCGGGCACGAAAAACAGCCAAACGAAGCTCAGCTTTTCGGAAAAGATGAACACGAAAACGGAAATCATGAGACTGCCGCCCGCTACCAGTCCGCGGAGCCGTCCCATGACTATGGGCGTCTGCCTGAGATCGAAGTGCTGTATGGCCAGCGAGTTGTTCATGGCCTCAAAATAATGAAATCCGAAGGACATGAGCATGCTGGTGAAGATGATGGGCACAAAGGAGGGAAAAAAGCCCGTGAGCATGGTGCCGAGTCCCGCCGCCATGACGGAAAGTGCCGCCAGCCTGTGTTCCTTGATGAAGAAAAGAAAAAGAATGAGCGTGACGCCCAGAAGGCCGGGCAGCTCGCGCAGCCCCTGCACAAGACCGCTTTGCGCGGGAGTAAGTCCGGCATAGTTCACCACGAAGTTGTTGTACAGCATGGTCCAGCCCTGCATGGCCACCGTGGAGCCGAAGTTGAGCATGGCCATGAAGAGAAGCACGTGTTTTTTTGATGCGGGAAGACCTGTAAAAAGCGCCATTGTTCACCTGACCTTATAAGAAATAAAGTTCAGGTGTAAGCCTTATCCGCCGTTGCGTCAAAGGTGTGTGCACACGCTGCCCCTTCATGCTGCTTCTCCGGGCCGACAGACCGGCCGGCGAGACAAAAGGCAGGAAAAAGGATGCATTGGACCTGGCCGCCTCGCCCTGTCGGGACTACGACAGAACGATCTGAACATCTGCTCACGGGAAAAAGACTTTTTCCGTGAAAGATGCCGTAATGCTGACCGGAGCCGGACAACTCGGCATGTCCACAGCCGGACGCATGGGGTACGATAAAAAAGGGAGCGGTTCCCCGCTCCCTTTTTAAGGCTTCAGGATAAATAATGGGACACAAGCCGAAGACTCCGCTTCTGCCCCGAGCCTTCGTTCTGCCGCAGGGCAGAAGAGCTCCCGGGACCGGTCATCTCTCCACGTATTCCAGCAGTCCCTCACCCCTTACAAGCTCGCGCAAAAAGGCATTGTTGTGCCCGTGTCCGGAGCAGGAAACCGTGAAATCGCCCAGCAGAGGACGACCAAGCATGGCTATGTCACCTATGAAATCAAGCATCTTGTGACGCACGAACTCGTCGGGAAAACGCAGGCCCTCCTTGTTGAGAACACCGTCGTCGCCCACGACCACCACGTTTTCCAGAGAGCCTCCGCGGGCAAGACCACGGCTGTGCAGGTATTCCACTTCCTTCAAAAAGCCGAAGGTGCGGGCGGGCGCCACTTCCTTTTCAAACGTCTCCGGCGTGATGGTCAGGGCAAAATGCTGCTCGCCGATGACCGGGTTCGGAAAACGAATGGTGTAGTCCACGCGGAAACCGTCAAAGGGGCGGGCCACGATGGATCTGCCGTCCTTTTCCAGCGAAAATTCCCGTGTGAGTCTGGCCACGCGCCGGGGGGCGCTCTGCGAACGGAGACCGACGCTGAGCAGGGCATCCACCACAACCATGGCAGAACCGTCGAGGATGGGAGCCTCCCCGCCGAAAACGTGCACTTCCACGTTGTCCACGGCAAGGCCGTTCAGGGCGGCAAGCACGTGCTCAATGGTGGAGACGCTCACCTTGCCGTCGGTAACGGTGGTGGCAAGTTCCGTGGTGCTCACGGCTTCGGGACGGGGCGAAAGCAGATGCACGCCGTCCTCGGAATGAATATGAAAAACAATGCCGGAGTCTTCTGCAGCAGGTCGAAACTCCACGCTGACTTCATGACCGGAATGAAGGGAAATCCCCTTGCATCTGACAGTTCCGCCAAGAGTGGTCTGGGGCATGACGACAATCTCCCAAGCGCCCGGCGGAACATTCCGCCGCAGCTTCCCCGGTAAGGCCGGGGGTTTACACGCCGGAGCGCCTCACCGCGAAAAGATATCGGTCTTTTCCGGCGAGGTCGCGTCCCGTGCGCATATCCATCCAGTATGCGTCCGAACACAATGCCCGGCACGCTTCGCCCTGAAGGTACCCATGCTCCATGAGCAGCAGGCCGCCTTCCTTCAGCAGGGCGCGGGCCGCCGCTTCCACTGCGCGGGGATGCTCCAGGCCTTCCGGTCCGGGAACAAGCGCAGAGCGCGGCTCAAAATTTCTGACGCCGGGATCAAGACCGGCATATTCTTCTTCGCTTATGTAGGGAGGGTTGGAGATGACGAGGTCGAAACTGCGGGGAGCAAAAGGCAAAGGCTCCGTAAAGTCGGCCTCAAAAAACGTCACGGACTCCGCAGCACCGTTTCGTTCGGCGTTTTGCCGGGCCATGGACAGAGCCTGCGGCGATATGTCCACGGCCGCTCCGCGCCACGTGGGGCGTTCCGCCGCGAGCGTCACGGCAATGCAGCCGCTGCCGGTGCCGAGATCAAGAAAGCGGACATCGCTGCGGGCATGAAAAAACTCCAGCGCCTCTTCCACCAGATGCTCCGTTTCGGGGCGGGGGATCAGCGTGCTGGAGTCCACAAGAAAATCACGACCGAAAAATTCACGACAGCCCAGAAGATACGCTGCGGGCTCGCCGGCAAGGCGACGTTCCACAAGAGACTCAAGCCGTGCCTCGGCCTCGGGGGGAACCGTCTCTTCGGAATGGGCCACAAGCTCTACCTTGTCTATGCCGAGCACATGACAAAGCAGAAGTGCGGCAACCGTCGCCGGAGCTTCCGTTCCGGCAAGTCGGGCCGTCGCACGTATTTTCCATTCACGTCTGGTCATAACGTCACAAATATAACACAGGACAAGGGGCAGGACAAGCAGCTCCAGCGACGTCTCTGTTTTTCTCAGTTCTTCCGTACGGCACTGAGGCCTGCCCAGGGGCAGGGGGGCCGGAGCAACGCCGGTACTGCAACCACGGGCAAAAGCGCCTTCCGCCTATCCAGGTCCGACGCACCGGAAAGGGGGCCTCCAAGAAAAGGCGCCCTTTCCGACACGTCGCTGCTCATATTCCTTCGGAAAACCCGGTATCCTCGGGAAGATCCTTCCGCGAGGCTTCCGCTCTGGCCAGCTCGTCGCAGCGCTCGTTTTCCCTGTGTCCCGCATGCCCCTTGAGCCAGTGGAAATGCACCTCATGCCGCGAAAGCAGCGGAGGCATTCTCTTCCACAGATCCTGATTCTTCACGGGCTTCTTTGCCGAGGTCAGCCAGTTGTTGCGCAGCCACCCCGCAAGCCAGCGATCCTTGATGGCTTTTGCCACATACTGAGAATCAGTATAGAGCTCGACGATGCAGGGCTCCTTGAGTGCGCCGAGAGCTTCCAGCACGGCAAGAATCTCCATGCGGTTGTTCGTGGTACGGGCAAAGCCGCCGCTCATTTCGCGACGCGCCGGACCGTTTGCGCCCTCGCAGGCAAGCACGGCGGCCCAGCCGCCCGGACCAGGATTGCCGAGGCAGGAGCCGTCGGTATGAATGGTCACCGTCTTCATGACTTACTTTCCTGCCCCGCCTTCCGCGGCACGGCGGGCATCGGCAATGTGCTCCTTGCCGTTGTTGTGCAGAAGGTACTGCGAAGTATAATAGAAATCCATGAGCTCCTGGCGCATGGCTGCCGCTCTTTCCGGCTGCTCGGCGGAAAGGTCGCGGGCGTTGTTGTCCGGCGTGCGCTCATCAAGGCGGTACAGAGCGTTGCCCGCAGGACGCACGGCATACACATAACCGTCCCCGATAAGGTAATGCACGCTGTCGTTATCGCTGATGAAGGCTACTGCATCGACATCATTGGCGGGATCAAACAGATTGCGCCCCAGGGTGTTGGTGTAGAAATCCAGTCCTGCAAGGGATGCCATGGAAGGCAGCACATCGGGCTGAATGTGCGGGGCCGGATTCACTCCGGGCTTCACCTGTCCGCCCGGCGCGTAGATAAGAAGCGGCACGTGCCAGGCCTGAAGATTGCAGGCGCGCACGGCGGGCGTGATGTTGGTGGAGTTGAAGTTGAGCCCGTGGTCACCGAAGATGACGAACACCGTGTCGTTGAACCACGGCTGCTTCGAGGCCTTGTCGAAGAAACGGCGCAGAGCATGATCGGAAAGATGCAGGGAACGATATTCGTCCGCGTTTTCGTAGCCGTACCAGGCAAGAGCCTCGGGAGATGGATCGGGCGGTGAGACGTAGCCTTCGTTGTCGTCGGGAATGGTGTAGGGCCGGTGAAAGGAGGCGGACTGGATGACGGAGATGAAGGGCTTGCGGCTGTTCGAGAGCACGTCCACGGCCTCGCGGAACATGGCGATGTCCGACACGCCCCACACGTCGGTATTGGGGGCCTCCCAGGCCGATTCCTCCAGAAGATGCAAATCTTCCACATTGTGCTGAAGCATGCCGCGGATGTTGGCCCAGTTGGCGTTGCCGCCTATCATGTAGTATTTTTCGTAACCTGCGAACTCGTTGAGCACGGAGGACTGATCCACCAGCTTGGGATTACGCGAAGTGGTGCCGCCGGAGTGGTTCACGTCCGGAACGCCGCTTATGGTGGTGAACACGGCTCTTGCCGTAGTGCGCGTAGGCGCGTAGAAATTGGGATAATACAGACACTTGGGAGCAAGTTCCTTAAGGAACGGCGTAGGGTCTATGTCTTTGCCCAGCGAAGCGGGCATGGAAGGCGCAAGGGACGTGCGCTCCCAGCAGAGCGACTCCATGATGAGAATGACGATGTTCGGGCGCTTTGCCATGTCCCTGCCGGGGAAGTGCCGCACGTAGGTGAGAGGAGGCGTTCCTTCCGGCAGGCGCAGATATTCGGCCATGCGGGGCCATGCCTCGCGGGTGGCTTCCACGTTCGGGGGAATGGCCTTGCCGTAGTTGCGCGTGTCGTACAGATTCTGGATGGGGTTCACGGCAAGAAGGGCAATGTTCTTGTCGGCGCTGAAATAGGCGTTGCTCCAGCGCAGGGGGAAGAAGTTGGAGCTTATCTGCCCGTAGCCCACGATGAAGAGCATGACGAGAGAAAGCACCGTGACAAGAGCGCGCCACTTGCGGGAGCAGCCTTCACCGCCCGTCTTCGGACGAACGGGACATGCCGCATGAGAGCGCAAAAATCTGCTCAGAATCCATACATAAAGCGCCACCGCCGCGGCAAAGGCCACAACGATGAGTACCACGGGATAGCTCTGCCACACCATGCGCACGGACTCGGAAGGATCTTCCAGAAAGATCTTTGCCCCCATGTCGATATGCTGGTGCAGATAGAAGAAAAAGCCGAAATCGAAAATATAGACGAGCATGGCGCCCGCGGCCATGAGTCCCGTGACAAGACAGAGCACACGCCGGGCCGCGGAGGGACCCTCCTTGGAAACGGCGCGCTCAAGGCGCGGCCAGAGCAGGCAGAAGGCCAAAGGCAGCGTCATGAACACCGCCATGCGGGCGTCGAACTTGAGACCGATGTAGAGCGCATGAGGAATATGGCCCTGCTCGGTGATGTCTGGCAGAAGAAAGTGCAGGAGCGCCAGTCTGGCGGCAAAGAAAAGCGCCGTATTGAAGAGAATGAACAGCGCTATGTCCACAAGCGGCTGGAAGGCCGAAAAAAGAGTGCGTCGAGAGCTCATGAATGCTCCTTGGACGGAAAACGTCGCTCATGGGCGCTTTCCGCAAAAGAGGCTACACGCGGTCGGCGTACAGCCGTTCGAGAAATTCTTCCATCACGTCGTCCATCTGACTGATGAACTGCGTCAGCTTGAAGGTGCGGCGGCAGGAGGAGCACTGCATATACGCTTCATGGCAGGTGCGGCGTATGTCCAGAGGTTTGCCGCATTCCGGGCAGGTCAGCGTGGTTCTTGCCTCGCGGGGAGCAAAATAGAAAGCCATGATGTCTCCTGAATGAATTGTTCTGGGGGACCGGAAAACGTCCGGCAAACGTGCGGTAGAAAAACGCTACAGGGCCTGACGATAGCGCAGCGACTGGCGCAGCGTCTCCCTGTCCATGTATTTTACTTCGGCGCCCAGCGGAATCCCCTGAGCAAGACGGGTGACGCGCACGTCGGGAAAACGAGCACTCACCTGTTCCTTGACGAAGGTGGCCGTAGCCTCGGCCTCGGCCGTGGCGCCGAGAGCAAGAATGAGCTCCTTCACCCTGCCTTCGGCAAGCCGGGAGCGCAGGCGGTCCATTTCCAGCGTTTCGGCCGGACTGTGGTCAAGAGGCGCGAGAAGACCGCCGAGTATCATGTAGTAGCCCCTGTAGAAATTGCCCTCTTCCATGGTGAGCATGCTGTCCCATTCGGCCACGAGACAAAGCTGACTTTCGTCGCGTTCCGGATCGGAACAGATGGGGCAGGGGTCGGTATCCGAAAGGCCGCCGCAGCGGCTGCACAGATGTAGAGTGTCCCGCAGCTCGTACACGCCCTTGCCCAGCCGCCGGACTTCGGCTTCGGGCCACTTGAGCAGAGTCATGGCGGCGCGCATGGCGGACTTGGGGCCGAGCCCGGGCAGCCGGGCGAGCTGGTCCACGAGATTTTTCAAAGGTTCGGGAATACGCTGCACGTAAACGTCCTTGGGTATGTCAGAAAAAACAACGTCTCTCCCGAGGATCTCCCCGGGAGAGACTGCCCGCATGAGGCGGAAAAAAAAGAAGCATGCTATTTGACGAGATGACCGAGACGGCTGAGCCTCGGCGTATGGGTATCACCGTCCCACGACCAGTAGATGCGCCAGGCCTTGCCGTGAATGTAGGAGCGCGGCACACAGCCCCAGGCACGGGAATCTTCGGAGTTGTCGCGGTTGTCGCCCATGACAAAGTAGGAGTCCTCGGGCACGGTTACGGGACCTATGTTGTCCAGCCTGCCGATGACGTCGGGATAAAGCTGCTGAATGTAGTCTTCCTTCACGGGCTCCCCGTTGCGGTAGAACTGCTTGTTGCGCATTTCAATGACGTCGCCGGGCAGTCCCACCACGCGCTTTATGTAGTCGGTTCCGGGATCGCGGGGATACTTGAACACGATGATGTCGCCGATCTTGGGATCGGCGCCGCGGAACAGATACTTGTCGGTAAAGGGAATCTTCACGCCGTACACGAACTTGTTGACCAGAACATAGTCGCCTATCTGCACGGTCTGAAGCATGGATCCGGAAGGAATGGTATAGGCCTGAAACAAAAAGGTTCGGATGATGAGAGCCAGCACCACTGCCACGAGCAGCGCTTCGCCGTAATCGTATAAAATGGATTTGCCTTTCTTTTCAGAAGATTCGGACATATTCGCCACTGGCCGAAGGCCGGGTTGAAGGACAAAGAAGGGGGTCAGGAACGAGCGGAGATTAGCACGGCGGGAAAGGACGCGCAAGGCGACATTTTCCGCTGTTTTTTCCAATGGTAATCTTCTTCCGGTTCCTTGCGTTGCTTGCACCTGCCAGACAAGTGTGGCAAATTGGTCACGCATTCCAAAAGGAACGGAGAACTTTCCATGATTCAGATACCTCAGGGCTTCCGTCTCGGCGCGGCCAACGCCGATTTCCGGGGCAAGCATCTCGATCGCAACGACCTTTCCCTCGTCTTCAGCGACGTGCCCGCCACCGTCGCGGGCGTGTTCACCACCAATCTTTTCCGGGCTGCCCCCGTCCTCGTCTCCGAGGAACACATCAAAAAAGCCGGTGACAAAGGCGTGCACGGCGTGCTGTTCAACTCCGGCCAGGCCAACGCCTGCACCGGCGAGACCGGCAGGGAAAACTGTCTGCGGACGCTCGACATGGTGAAAGACGCCCTGAAGGACGCCGGCCTGACCGTGTCTTCGGACGATCTTCTGCCCGCTTCCACCGGCGTCATCGGCGCGCAGATGCCCATGGACAAGTGGGAAGCCGCCGTTCCCTCCC
The DNA here is from genome assembly GCF_944324575.1 of uncultured Mailhella sp. Lineage (GTDB taxonomy): Bacteria > Desulfobacterota > Desulfovibrionia > Desulfovibrionales > Desulfovibrionaceae > Mailhella. Next base: position 17,722 of record NZ_CALUWV010000008.1, read on the forward strand.
TCATGGCCTCTCTCGGCACGGTGGACATTGAAGGTCTTGCCCGCGCCATGATGACCACCGACGCCTATCCCAAGATGTCCGGTCGGGAGCTTGCCCTTGAAGGCGGAACCGTACGTCTCGCCGGCGTGGCCAAGGGCGCGGGCATGATATGCCCCAACATGGCCACCATGCTCTCTCTCGTCATGTGCGACGCCTCCGTGGACCCCTCCGCCTGGCGCGCCATGTTCCGCCGCGCGGCAGACGCCACGTTCAACCGAGTGAGCGTCGACGGCGACACTTCCACCAACGACTCGCTCTACGGCCTTGCCAACGGCGCTTCCGGCGTTGCCGTCAGAGAAAGCGAACTTCCCCTGCTGGAAAAGGCCCTCACCGAAGTGCTCGGCGAGCTTGCCTACATGCTGGTCAAGGACGGCGAAGGGGCCACCAAGGTCATGCACATCCACGTCACGGGAGCCGCCTGCGACGAAGACGCCAAAAAGGTGGCCCGGACCGTGGGTCATTCCCAGCTCGTGAAGACGGCCATGTTCGGCCGCGATCCCAACTGGGGACGCATCGTGGCCGCCGCCGGTCGCGCGGGCGTGAACTTCGATCCCATGGCTCTCCGCGTAACGCTGTGCGGCGTGGAACTGTTCCGCAACGGACGCCCCACGGACCTCGATTTCGACGCCCTGCTTGAGGAACCGCTCAAAAACGTGGATCTGCCTCTCGACATCGTACTCGGAACCGGCCCCGGCGAAGCACGTCTGCTGGCCTCCGATCTTTCCCACGGATACGTGTCACTCAACTCCGACTACCGTTCTTAAAAAGGCTCACGGCATGGTCATAGGCGTTCTCACCGTGGAATACGCACTGCACGGCAACGACTCGCTCAAGGGCAAACGCCGCGTGGCAAACAGCCTGAAGCAGAAGGTGCGCAACACCTTCAACGTCGCCATAGCCGAAGCCGGCACCGAGGAATCTCTGGTCAGGCTCCGGCTGCAGGTCGTGTCGGTAAGCAACAGCGAGCGGCATATGCAGTCCCGCATGGACAAATGCCTGCTTATGATGGAAGCCGTGTGCGAAGAAGAAATGGTCTACAGCGACCTTGAGTTTTTCTATGACGACTGAACATACTCCCGTTCCCGAAGAACTGCTCTTTGCTCTGCGAAACCACAAGCGCGTGCTCATTGCCGCGCACGCACGCCCGGACCCCGACGCCATGGGCTCAAGCCTTGCCATGGCCTGGACGCTGCGCTCCATCGGCGTGGATGCGCTTGTGTTCAACGAAGACGGTCTGCCGCCCTTTCTGCGTTTTCTCACGCTTCCGGGGCCCGTGCTCACGACTCTCGAGAACCTGCCCTGCGACCCCGACCTCGTGGTCTGCCTCGACTGCGGCGACAGAGCACGTCTCGGCGAGACCATTCAGCCTCTGCTCGACCGCGTCCCCAGCGTGAACATCGACCATCACCTCGACAATCCGCTCTTCGGTACCGAGGCCAACTGGGTGGAGCCCGGCATGGCCGCCACGGGCGAGCTTGTGGCATACATCGCCAGAGCGCTCCGAGCTCCGCTTCACGGAGCTCTTGCCGAAGCGCTGTATGTGGCCATTTCCGCCGATACCGGAAACTTCAGCTACGGCAACACCACGCCCGGAGCTCTGCGCCTTGTGGCGGACATGGTGGAAGAAGGCCTCGACCTGCCGCGGCTGCGTGAAGCCATGGAAAACAACTGGACCGAAGCGCGCCTGCGTCTGTGGGGCCGCATCATGCAGCAAGTCCGCATTCTCGAGGACGGCAAGCTCGCCGCGGCGCTCATCACGCTTGAGGACATGAAATCCTGCAACGCCGTCCGTGAAGACTCCGAAGGCATCGTGGAACAGCTGCGCCGTCTCTCCGGCGTCCGCGTGGCGCTCATGCTGCGTGAGGAAGAAAAGGACGGCAAAGTGCAGGTCAAGGCCAGCCTCCGCTCATCCGGCAAGGATAACGTTCAGAAAGTGGCCGCCCAGTTCGGCGGTGGCGGACACCGCAACGCCGCCGGAGCCACCATTGCCCTCGATGCCGAAAAGGCGCTCACCGTCATGCAACCCTATATCCGGTTCGTATGGAACCGGCTCCAGTAAAACATCTCCTGCGGCCGCAGCATGCGGTCCTTCCCGGAACACTATCATGAAAAACGTACGCTTCCATAAAATGCACGGCTGTGGCAACGACTTCATCTTCATCGACAACAGAGAGGCCGAAGTCAGCGTGCCGCAGATGACCTCCTGGGCCGTCATCCTGTGCAACCGCAAGACGGGCATAGGCGCCGATGGTCTGCTCTTCCTCGACAGCACCCCCGCAGACAGGCAGGGTGACTTCATCTGGCACTTCTACAACGCCGACGGCTCGCGCGCGGAAATGTGCGGCAACGCCTCCCGCTGCGCCTCCTGGCTTGCCGTGGATCTCGGACTTGCCGGCCGCACGCAGTGCTTCGGTACCGACGCCGGACTCATCCATGCCGAGGTGGACGTGGAAAACATGCGCTCGCGCGTGGAACTCACTCATCCCGAAGGGCTGGTACTTCACACGCCGCTTGAAGCGGACGGCAAGACCTGGGACGTCAACTTCGTGAACACCGGTGTGCCGCACGCCGTCATCGTATGCGAGGACTGCGACAAGGTGGACGTGGACCGTCTCGGCCGCATCTTCCGCTATCATGAGCACTTCGCCCCCAAGGGCACCAACGTGAACTTCATCACCGTCACCGGCAGGGACGCCATCCATGTGCGCACCTACGAACGCGGCGTGGAAGGGGAAACTCTCGCCTGCGGCACCGGTGCGGCGGCTTCCACTTGTATCGCTCATGCACTTGGGTTGACGGACAGCTGCGTCAATGTCACTACTTCAGGTAGGGAACTCTTGGGCATTGAACTTCAGGGCGACTCGGTTTTCCTCTCCGGAGCCGTGGCCCGCGTCTTCACGGGCGTTCTCGATCCTACCATGTTCAGCCTTTTGAAATTCTGACCGTCCGGGGCCCAGTCGTCTGGAAATCTCTCTTCATTCAATTCATCCCGCTCGGAGAAAAACATGTTTCACGGTACGATAACTGCTCTGCTTACCCCGTTCAAGAATGGCACCATCGACGAAGAGGCCTACCGCGCTCACATCGAGTGGCAGATTGAACAGGGCGTGAACGGCGTGGTGCCCTGCGGCACCACCGGCGAATCCGCCACCATGACCCATGCCGAACATGAGTCCGCCATCCGCATCTGCGTGGATCAGGTGAAGGGACGCGTCCCCGTCATTGCCGGCGCAGGCTCCAATAATACCGTAGAGGCCATCAGCCTGACCCGCTTTGCCAAAAAGGCCGGCGCCGATGCTGCCCTGCTCATCTCCCCCTACTACAACAAGCCCACGCAGGAAGGCATCTTCCAGCACTTCAAGGCCATCAACGACGAAGTGGCTCTGCCCATGTTCGTGTACAACGTACCCGGCCGCACCGGCTCCAACGTGCTGCCCGCCACGCAGGCCCGCATGGCCCGCGAGCTCGAACACGTCATCGGCTGCAAGGAAGCTACCGCCAACCTGGTTCAGATCTCCAACATCCTTGAACAGTGCCCGGCAGACTACATTCTGCTTTCCGGCGACGACTTCACCGTGCTTCCCACCTACGCCGTGGGCGGCAAGGGCGTGATTTCCGTGACGGCCAACGTGCTGCCCGACATCATGTCCGCCCTCACCGCGGCCTGCGAGCGCGGCGATTACGAGGAAGCCCGCCGTCTGCACTACAAGCTCGAACCCATGAACCGCGTCATGTTTGTCGAGAGCAATCCCATCCCCTGCAAGACCGCACTGTCTCTCATGGGCCGCATGGAACCCGACGTTCGTCTGCCGCTCTGCAGCGCCAGCGAAAAGACCGTCGCCCTTCTGCGCGAGGTTCTCGCCTCCTACGGCAGAATCTAGCTTCCGGCTCCAGGTGAAAGGCTTCGGGCGTCTCCCCTTCCGGGAGGCGCCCTTTTTTGTTCCCAAAACACCTCTGCCGCTTCTCTGCCCTGGTTCGAGTTTTCGTATTTCAACAGGCCCCACTTTGGCAAAAATATGCCGCTCCTCGCCCGGAGCGCCTGGGAACGCCCTGCAAAGAATCCGACAGAAAATTTGAAGTGCGTGACCTTCATCACGTCATAAAATAAAATACCGTGGAAAAACAACGGGAAAGAACTTATTTTTCCATCTTCGGAAAAACTTCCGTTTTTCTTATTAGGAATTATTCTTGACAAGAATGCAATTCATATCCATACTGTTTTCAACGACCATGCTTATGGAGCGACGATTCCGCCGCCGCTCCAGTTTTCTCCCATAAAGGAGTTGACCATGCAGTACAATACCCCCGATCAGCTCAAGGCCTTCAGCCGCCTTCCCATAGAATGGAACCTTGACCCCGCCGACGCCGTGACCCTGTACCTGGAATGGGGAAACAACGACTGGAGGGCCGAGCATCCGCCCGTCCGTTCCAAGGACGACTTTGCCCACTACTTCGTGCTCGACAACTGGACCGACCATCCCACGTTGCGCCTTGTCATGCGCAATTCCGAGGCCACGGAAGATCTGTGGGTCTATCCTCTTCCCAAGGAGCTTGAAGGCGACTTCCAGCAGGAATTCGGTTCTCTCAAGGGAGTGTTCATGCCCTCCGATCCCATGAAGAACTGGCTGAAAAAACAGCTTTACGCTGCGTAGTCATACGCATCCCTCGACCAGGGCCCGCCGGAACATCCTCCGGCGGGCTTTTTTTGACCGCCTTCCGCACGTCTTTCCGGCGGAAAATATTTCCGCCTGCCTTTCTCTCCTGCCGGAGCTCTTTTTCCGACCGGCAAAGGGGACGACAGGCCGCAGTTGATGAAGGGAAATCTCCCGCTGCTCAAGGACGGAAAACCTGTGCCGCAGGCCGCCGGGCAAGCGCCGTTCCTCTTGCCTCCGGCGCGAAGCTGTGTTAAATTCATCGCCTTGCAGTATATGGAGCTTTTCTGCGAGAGTGGCGAAACTGGCATACGCACTGGATTTAGGATCCAGCGGAGCAATCCTTGAGAGTTCAAGCCTCTCCTCTCGCACCACTTTTTTTGCGCCATTTCCTCCGTCGGACACGCAAGGTCCGGCGGCTCATTCATAAGGAGTTTTACCGATATGGCTCACAGCATTGAAGTCGTTTCCCCCGTTTCCCGCAAGATCAGCGTGACCGTCCCCGCCGAGGAAGTCAACGCCGCGCTTTCCGCCGCTGCCCGCGAAGTGGGCGCTTCCGTCACGCTGCCCGGATTCCGCAAGGGCAAGGCTCCCGCTTCCGTCATTGAAAAGCGCTTTGCCGGGGAAGTGATTTCCCGTGCCACCGAAACGCTGGTGGAACGCCGCGTAGCCGACATTCTGAAGGAAGAAGACATAAAGCCCCTCTCCCGCCTCGACTACGAAGGCGGCCAGATCACCCGCGGTCAGGACCTGTCCTTCTCCTTCAGCTTTGAAACCCTGCCCGACGACATCAAGCTGCCCGAAGACCTTTCCGCCCTTACCGTGGAAATGGATTCTTCCGAAGCCACGGAAGAAGAAGTGGCCGCCTTCATGAACCGCCTGCTGAAGAGCACCGCCACGCTGGAGGAAGTGAAGGAAGCTCGTCTTCCCGAAAACGGCGACATCGTCACCATTGACGTGGACGGCGACGTGGACGGCAAGAGCGTGCCCGGCATGAAGGTGGAAAACTACAGCATTCAGCTTTCCGAACCCAAGGACGGCAAGGAACTTTCCGAACTCGACAAGATCATCCGCGGCCTGCACGCCGGCGAGGAAGGCACCGGCTCCATGGTCTGCCCCGAAGACCATGTAGACGAGTCTCTTCGCGGCAAGACCGTGAATCTCCGCGTGAAGCTCAACCGGATCAGCCGCGAAATTCTGCCCGAGCTCAATGACGACTACGCCAAGAAGCTCGGCTTTGCCGATCTCGACGGTCTCAAGAAGATGGTTGCCGATCAGGCCAATCACAACAAGCTCACCACCGCCCGCAGCGAAGCCGAACGCAAGCTCATGACCTCCGTGCTCGAAGGTCAGACCTTCCCCCTGCCCGAAGCCGTGGTGAAGGCCCAGCAGGAAGAATACGAAAACGAAGTGCGCGAGTACCTCAGCCAGCAGGGTCTTGAAAAGGAAGCCGTTGACGAGACCGTCAAGAACATGGGCGAAGACAGCCGCAAGCAGGCTGAAGAACGCGCCCGCGTTCAGCTCTTCCTCACCGCGCTCGCCCGCCGCGAAAAGATCGAAGTTTCCGCTCAGGAAGTCGACATGCAGATCATGCAGATGGCCCGTCAGTACGGTCAGGACTTCCACAAGCTGCGCGAGGCTCTGTACCAGAACGGCGCCGTCAACGACATTCAGGACCGCATGGTGAACAGCAAGGCCATGAACCTCATGTTCGACAAGGCCCAGAAGGTCGCTCCCGCCGAAGCCAAGGCCGAATAAAGAATCAGGAACAAGGAACGATTCCCCGGCCCCATGGGCTGGGGAATTCCTTTCTTAAGGAGTCCAGACGTGACTATTCCCTTCGTTATCGAATCCACCGGACGCGGAGAACGTTCCTACGACATATACTCCCGTCTGCTCAAGGACCGCATCGTGCTTCTGTGCGATGAGGTCAACGATGCCACGGCGTCTCTCATCTGCGCCCAGCTTCTGTTTCTGGAGTCGCAGGACCCCGAGAAGGAAATCAGCCTTTACATCAACAGTCCCGGCGGGTCGGTCACTGCGGGCATGGCCATTTACGACACCATGCAGTTCATCGCTCCTCCCGTGGCCACCATGTGCATAGGCCAGGCCGCCAGCATGGGCGCCTTTCTTCTGGCCGGCGGCGCCAAGGGCATGCGCTACAGCCTGCCCAACAGCCGCATCATGATCCATCAGCCCTCCGCCGGCGTGCAGGGCCAGATCACCGACATGGACATACACGTGCGCGAAGGCATTCGGCTCAAGAAGAATCTTAACCGCATTCTTGCCGAAAACACCGGCAATACCCTTGCCCGCGTGTCCGCAGCCACCGAGCGCGACAACTTCATGTCCGCCGAAGAAGCCCTCAAGTTCGGTCTTATCGACCGCATCCTCAGTTCCCGCCACGATGTGGCGGCCCTTGCAGGACAAAAGGCATGAGCGACGAAGAAAAGGAACTCCACTGCTCCTTCTGCGGCAAGAGCAGCTCTCAGGCCCGCCATTTCGTGATGCAGGGCGACGTGTGCATCTGTGATGCGTGCGTGGCCGCCTGCTCCCGCATCATGGCGGAAGAGGACGCCGAGGAAGAGCAGAAGAACGCCCCCGGCGAGCTGCTCACCCCGCAGCAGATCAAGGCGCGCCTCGACGACTACGTCATCGGTCAGGAGCGCGCCAAGAAAATTCTTTCCGTGGCCGTGCACAACCATTACAAACGGGTGTTTCACGCCGGAGCCATCGAAGGCGTGGAGCTCGAAAAGAGCAACATCCTGCTGCTCGGCCCCTCGGGCAGCGGCAAGACGCTGCTTGCCCGTACGCTGGCGCGCATTCTCAAGGTCCCCTTCGCCATAGCCGACGCCACCACGCTCACCGAGGCCGGCTATGTGGGCGAAGACGTGGAAAACATTCTCGTCCAGCTTCTGCAGAACGCCGACTACGACCTTGACGCCGCGTGCAAGGGCATTATCTATATCGACGAAATCGACAAGATTTCCCGCAAGGCCGATGGTCCGTCCATCACCCGCGACGTTTCGGGCGAGGGCGTGCAGCAGGCTCTTTTGAAAATCATCGAAGGCACCGTGGCCAACATCCCGCCCAAGGGCGGACGCAAGCACCCGCAGCAGGAGTTCATCCGCATGGATACCTCGAACATCCTGTTCATCATGGGCGGCGCGTTCATCGGGCTGGAAAAGCTGGTGGAATCGCGTTCGCGCGGCACCAGCATGGGCTTTGGAGCGCACATCGAAAAGAAGACCGAACACCGCATAGGCGAGCTGCTCGACAGGGTGCTTCCCTCCGACCTCGTGCAGTTCGGGCTCATTCCCGAATTCATCGGTCGCATTCCGGTGATCACCCATGTGGAAGAGCTCGACGTGGACGATCTTCTGCGCGTCATGACCGAACCGAAAAACGCACTGGTCAAGCAGTACCAGAAGCTCTTCGAGCTCGACGGCGTGACGCTCACCTTCGAGGACGACGCGCTGCGGGCCGTAGCGGAAAAGGCGCTGGACAACAAGACCGGCGCCCGCGGCCTTCGCAACGTACTGGAAAACGTGATGCTCGACATCATGTATGAACTCCCCACCCTCAAGGACGTCACCGAGTGCATCATCACCCGCGGCGTCATCGAGGGGAAGGACAAGCCCGTTCTGAAGAGTTCCGCAGAAAGCCGGTAACGGCTCGCGGGGCGCTTCAACCGGCGCGCTCAGGCGCAGCAGCAGCCTGCCTGACGCGCGACACGGGATAAACTTTCTCCGGGGGCATCCCCGGTCCCATGGTCTTGCGTTCCTGCCCGGCCTCCATGCCGGACAGGAACGCAATTCCGTAACGGGAATACGAGGTTCCTTATGGCTGAACAGACTCCGCTGGAATTGCCCATAATCACTCTTCGTGAAGTGGTGATGTTTCCGCACGCCGTCATGACGTTCCATGTCGGGCGTTCGGCTTCGGTAAGCGCCATCAACAGCGCCGTCACCGAATACGACAAACAGATATTTCTGGTAGCGCAGACCAGCTCCGCCATCGAACGGCCCGGTCCCGAAGACCTGTTCCGCATAGGTGTGGTCAGCCGCGTTCTGCGCGCCGACCGTCTTCAGGACAACACCATCAAGCTCGTGTGCGAGGGCCTGTACCGCGCCTCGTGGCTGCCTCTGAACGCAAGCTCCACCTTCGGCGACAGAGCCTTTCCGCGCCTGCGCACCGTGCGCGTGGAAGAAACGCTGAACCGGGACGACGAACTTCCCGCCGTGGTGGAAGCCCTGCAGGAATCCCTTTCGGAAGCCTGCCGTCAGAACCGCCGCATCACGCCCGAACAGCTTGCGGCCTTCGCCCTCATTGAAGACCCCGGCACGCTGGCCGACGCCGTGGCGCCCTGCCTCAGGGCGGACTACCTGCACAAACAGGCCATTCTGGAAACGCTGGATCAGGGGCAGAGACTGCGTCAGGTCTACGAATCCCTCGGCGGAGAGCTCATCTCCTCCAGCATCGACAAGACCATCAAGAGCCGCGTCAAGGCGCAGATGGAGCAGAACCAGAAGGAATACTACCTGACCGAGCAGCTCAAGGCCATCAACAAGGAGCTCGGGCACGACGACATTCAGGCCGAGATTCTCGAACTTGAGGAACAGCTCAAGGCCAAGAACATGCCCGAGGAAGCCCGCGAACGTGCTCTTCGCGAAGTGCGCAAACTCCGCCAGATGCCTCCCGCCTCCTCGGAATACGTAGTGGCCAGAAACTACGTCGACTGGATCATCGACCTGCCGTGGAACGAGCTCAAGAAGATAGACATTGATCTTGCCAAAGCCAGAGAAGTGCTCGACGGAGGTCACTACGGCCTTGAAAAGGCCAAGACCCGCATTCTCGAATACCTTGCCGTGCAGAAGCTCTCAGGATCCCTCAAAGGGCCCATTCTCTGCCTGGTGGGGCCTCCCGGCGTGGGCAAGACTTCGCTCGCCAAGTCCATAGCCGAGGCCACGGGCCGCGAGTTCGTACGCATTTCCCTCGGCGGCGTTCGTGACGAGGCCGAAATCCGCGGACATCGCCGCACCTACATCGGCGCTCTGCCCGGCAAGATCATCATGGCGCTGAAGAGGGCCAAGTCCAACAACCCGCTCTTCTGCCTCGACGAAATCGACAAGATGACCGTGGACTTCCGCGGCGATCCGGCCTCCGCGCTTCTCGAAGTGCTGGATCCGGAACAGAACAGCGCGTTCAACGATCATTACCTCGACATGGATTACGACCTCTCCCAGGTGTTCTTCATCACCACGGCCAATTCCATGCAGAGCATCCCCGCGCCGCTTCTCGACCGCATGGAAGTGCTCGAGCTCTCAAGCTACCTTGAAGGCGAAAAGGTGCACATCGCCCGGGAATTCCTGCTTCCCCGACAGTGGAAGCTGCACGGACTTCGCGCCGAGAACATGAACCTCACGGACGAAGCGCTTCTGGAAATCATCCGCTCCTATACCCGCGAATCCGGAGTGCGCAATCTGGAGAGGCAGATAGCCTCCCTGTGCCGCAAGACGGCCATCCGCCTTGTGGACGCAGGCGACACGAACCTTTGCGTGACCATTGCGGAAAATGACCTTGAGGACTTCCTCGGCGTCAAGAAGTACCGCTACGACGAAAAGGAAAACGCGCCGCAGGTCGGCGTGGTGGCGGGCCTGGCCTACACCGGAGCAGGCGGCGACATTCTGTACATTGAAACCGTGATCATGCCCGGCAACGGCAAGGTGCAGGTCACGGGCAAGCTCGGCGACGTCATGAAGGAATCCGCTCATGCGGCTTTCTCCTACATCCGTTCCCGTTCCAGTCAGCTCGGCCTGCGTCCCGACTTCTACAAGGACATCGACATTCATGTGCACGTGCCCGAAGGCGCGGTACCCAAGGACGGCCCGTCGGCAGGCATCACGCTGGCCACGGCCATAGCCTCCGCGCTGCTCGGCATTCCCGTGCACGACGATGTGTGCATGACCGGCGAAATCACCCTGCGCGGTCGCGTGCTTCCCATCGGGGGTCTGCGGGAAAAACTGCTTGCCGCAAGCCGTTCCGGCATGAAGACCGTGCTCGTTCCCGCCGACAACGAAAAGGACCTCAAGGAAGTGCCCGAAGAGATTCGCAAGACGCTCGACATCCACTTCGTGCGCGACGCCGACGAAGTGCTGCCTCTTGCGCTCATGGCTGCCAGAGAGGAAATTTTCTCCGGCGAGGCCTCCCATGCCCTGACACACTCTCTGCGTGCTCACCGCACGCTCGGTCAGGATCTCGGCGGCGCGGTGCTGTAGCGCTTCCGCTCCTCTGACTTCAGGCCCGTCCGGCTTTTGCCGGGCGGGCTTTTTTTCGGCAGAAAAAGGCAAGCAAGCGACAGGAAAAGGCATGTACCCGACAACGCCAACCCCCTATATCTTGTCATGGGCCACAGCCGGAAACACTCCCGCCGGCCATAAGAACAACGGAGGTCATCCATGAAGGAAATCACCCTGAACTGCGGCGTTTCCATGCCCATGCTGGGATTCGGCGTCTATCAGATAAGCGCAGATATGTGCGAAGGCTGCGTATCGGCCGCTCTTGCAGCCGGCTATCGCCACATCGACACCGCAGCCGCCTACATCAACGAAGAGGCCGTGGGAAAGGCCATGAAGCAAAGCGGCATTGCGCGCGAAGACATTTTTCTCACCACCAAGCTGTGGCTTCAGAACACGGGCTATGAAGAAACAAAGGCGGCCTTTGCCGCATCCCTCAGGCGTCTCGACACAAGCTACGTGGATCTCTACCTCATCCATCAGCCATTCGGCGACGTATACGGTTCCTGGCGCGCCATGGAAGATCTGCATGAAGAAGGGAAAATCCGCGCCATAGGCGTAAGCAACTTCCCGCCCGACCGTCTTGTCGATCTCATCATTCACAGCAGAATCGCGCCCGCCGTGAATCAGGTGGAAACGCATCCCTTCTGTCAGCAGCGTGAGGCCATGGCCGTCATGGAAGCATACGGCGTGCGCATGGAGTCGTGGGGGCCTTTTGCCGAGGGGCGGAACAACCTCTTCCACAATCCCGTGCTGCTCGCCGTGGCGGAAAAGCACGACAGAACCGTGGCACAGGTGGTGCTGCGCTGGCTGAATCAGCGCAACGTCATTGCCATTCCCAAAAGCGTGCATCCGGAACGCATGATCGAAAACTTCGCCATTTTCGACTTTGCGCTCGATGATGAGGACATGGCGCGCATTGCCGCGCTCGACACGGGAAAAAGTGTGTTCTTCGATCACAGAGACCCGGCCGTGGTCAAAATGCTCTGCGCCATCCGCTACGACATCTGACGTCTTCCGGCTCTCTTCCGGCGTCCCTCCTCAGCATCGCGCCCCGGCGGAAGCCCGAACAGGCGCCGGTATTCACGGCTGAACTGCGATACGCTCTCATACCCTACGGAAAATCCCGCCGAGGCGGCATCGCACGCCTCCAGCACCATGAGCCTGCGAGCCTCCATGAGCCGCAGCCTTTTCTGATACTGGAGAGGACTCATGGCCGTCATGGCCCGGAAATGATGGTGCAGAGTGGAAACGCCCATGCCTACCTGCCGGGCCAGCACCTCCACGTTCAGGCGAAGACGAAAGTGCTCCCTTATCCACGCGGCGGCCTCCGCCACCTGACGACCGGAAGTCCCCTCCCTGCAAAGTCCGGCAAGCCACGGTCCTGCCGGGGAAAGCAGCGCCCTGTAATGGATTTCCCGCACGATGAGCGGCAAAAGATACGGAGCATCATGCGGACAGTCCAGCAGGCGAACCAGCCGGATGAAGGCATCGACAAGCGCATTGTCGGCATGGATCAGGGCCACGGCCCTCGTCTCCTCCCGAGACGGGACCGTCATTCCTCCCTTGTCTGCAAGCTCTGAGAGCACGGCCGGATCGAGCCTGAGCGACACGCCGAGATACGGATCGTCAGCCGACGCCTCGCTTACATAAAAAAGGGCGGGCATATCCATGCCGACCAGAAGACAGTCGCCCGGACCGTAGTCGTATTCCTCCGCTCCCACGGCGGAATGCTTTCTGCCTCCTGCCAGAAGCGCGATAACGGGCGTATACAGACAGGCTTCCGGTCTGTTGGCCTGGCTGCGCCGTCCTATGCGTACGCCGGTCAAACCGGCATCCATCATGACATCGTCCGGCAGACGACGCAAAAGCAGCTCCCTGAGTTCCGACAGGCCGGATGAAATGTCCATGCGTCACCTCCGCTGTTCGTCATGATACGACACAGAGCCCGGAAAATACACAGCTTCAGAAAGCACAAAACAGACACGAAAAGGCCCCCGGCAGACGACGGTCGGGGCCTTTTCGGAATAAGCGCATGACTTCAGCGGAAGTTTCTCAGACGCAGGGCGTTGAGCACCACGGACACGGACGAAAGGGACATGGCCGCACCCGCCAGCATGGGCGACATGGAGGGGCCGCCGAACAGAAGCAGCACGCCTGCGGCCACGGGCACGAGCAGCACGTTGTAGCCGAAGGCCCAGAACAGACTGAGGCGTATGTTCGAAAGCGTGGCTCGACCGAGAGCGAGCGCCGTCTTCACGCCGGGCAGACCGCGCAGAAGCACCACGTCGCCGGCTTCCATGGCCACGTCGATGCCGGAACCCATGGCCATGCCCACGTCGGCGCGGGCAAGGGCCGGGGCGTCGTTGATGCCGTCGCCCACCATGCCCACGCGCCTGCCTTCGACCTGAAGACGGGAAATGACCTGCTCCTTGCCGTCGGGCCGCACGCCGGCCACCACGTCGTCGATGCCTGCCCTTGCCGCCACGGCACGCGCGGTACGCTCATTGTCGCCGCTCAGCATCATGACGCGGCAGCCCATGACCCGCAGGTCGCGAATGACGCCGGGCGTTTCCTCACGCAGCGGATCGGCCACGCCCATCACGGCCAGAAGCTTTCCGTCCGAAGCAAGCAGAAGCGGCGTCTGCCCCTCGTCGGCAAGACTCGTGACAAGCTTCTTCTGGTCTTCGGAAAGAGCGACGCCGTGCTCGGACAGCAGCCTTTCGTTGCCGAGCAGAAGTTCCCGTCCGTCCACGCGTCCGGTCACGCCCGCGCCGCCCACGGCGAGAAAGCCGTCCACGGACATTGCGGCAAGACCGCGATCCTTTGCCTCCTGCGTCACGGCCAGCGCGAGCGGATGCTCGGACACGGCCTCCAGCGAAGCGGCCAGCGTGAGCGCCTCGTTTTCATCCATGGCTTCCGCGTGCAGGCTCACCAGGCGGGGGCTGCCTTCGGTAAGCGTGCCCGTCTTGTCGAACACGATGGTGTCGAGATGTCCCGACGCTTCCAGCGCCGTACCGTTTTTCATGAGCACGCCGAGCTGTGCGCCGCGGCCCGTGGCCACCATGATGGACATGGGCGTGGCAAGACCGAGCGCGCAGGGACAGGCCACCACCAGCACGGCCACAAAGACGCGCAGGGCCTCGCCGAAGGGCAGATTGCCGAGGAAAAGCCACGCAAGGGCGGCCGCCGTGGCCACGGCGATGACGGCGGGCACGAAATACAGACTGATGCGGTCGGCAAGACCGGCTATGGGCGCCTTGGAGCCCTGCGCCTCACGCACGAGATGGATGATGCGCGCAAGAGCCGTATCCGAGCCCACGCGACGGGCTTCCATGACGAAGGATCCGCTGATGTTCAGCGTTCCGGCGTTGACCTCGTCCCCCGAGGCGACGTCCACGGGCATGGATTCGCCCGTAAGACTCGACATGTCGAGAGAAGAGGAACCTTCGGCCACCACGCCGTCCACGGGAATGCGGGAGCCGGGCTTGATGAGCAGTCTGTCGCCGGGCATGACGGAGCTCACGGAAATATCCTTCACGCTCCCGTCGGGCATCATGCGTTCCACACTCTCGGGCGTGAGTTCCATGAGACCGCGGATGGCCTCGGACGTCCTCGTACGGGACACGGCCTCCATGTACTTGCCGAGGGAAATGAGCGCAATGAGCATGCCCGCGGATTCATAGTACAGACCCATGACGGCCTGATGCGCCTCTTCGGGCGTGACCGCCGCGGCTGTCTCCGCCGTGCTCCACAGGCTGTAGAGCAGCGCCGCGCCCGTGCCCATGGCCACAAGGGAATCCATGTTGGGCGCGCCTCGCAGAAGCAGCGGAATGCCGTGCCGGTAGAAGGCCCGGCCGGACCAGACTATGGGCAGCGTAAGAAGAAGCTGGAACAGGGCAAAGATGAGCGGACTTTCGTGCGGCGAAAGCCACGACGGCAGCGGCAGGCCCCAGTGACTGCCCATGGCCACGAACACGAGCGGCACGGCAAAAATGAACTCCGTGACGAGATGGCTGCGACGCTCGGCCAGATCGGCCCGGGTCTTCTTCTGCTCGCTTTCCCACAGATCGTGTTCATCCACGTCCGGGGGCAGATAGGAGGCCTTGAAGCCGAGCCGGTCCACCCTTTCCGTCACCTCTCTGACGAAGGCGTCAAGCCCCTTGTCCAGCGCGCCTTCGGCAGGACGAACCTGAGCCGTGCCGTCGGCAAGGCTCACGCTGGCGCTGTCTATGTCCTCCATCTTGCAGAGGGCCTTCTGCGAACGGGCGGAGCAGGCCCCGCAGGCCATGCCGTCTATACGAAACCTGAGAATCTCGGGATTGTTTTTCATGGGACTTTCTCGCTTGGAAACGTGAGTGCCCGCACCAGCCGAAGGAATGGGCAGACAGGAGGAGATCCGGCGAATGCGGGCAGGAAAAAAGCGATGACAATCAAAAAATCGACGAGCAGCCCGACGATGCGCCTTCGGAAGGCCCGTCCCGGGAACGCCTCAAACGAGGGGGAACATGCGACGACGCGCCCGAATCCGGCGAGCCTCCCGAAAAAGCGCAGCCCGCGCCCGTCACCGTCCCGAGGGGCCGGCGGCACGGCGCAATGCCGGAAAGACGCGCCCCTGCCGGCGCGGCCGCTCAAGGCGTCGGACAAAGGGGCATGGCGTCTTCCGAAAGCCGGTGCTCCGTCCCGCTCCAGGCAGAGACGGAATCCGGCATCATGACAAGATTCAGCGGATGGCGGTGACGTCAAAGCCGAGATCGTCCACGGCCTTTCTGAACGCTTCGTCGGAAACGCCGTCCGCGGCTTCCACCGTGGCGGTCTTGGAGGCAAGATCCACGGTCACGTCGCTGACGCCGGGAATTTCACGCAGAGCCTTGTCCACGTTGGAGGTGCAGTGCCCGCAGCGCATGCCTTCGATGCAGATGACTTTCTTCATGATCATTCTCCTTTCCCTTGCGGGAGACGACGTCCCTTCCGGACATCTTCGTTTGACTTACGTTTCTTTTATAGCTATGAATATTTTATAAGCAAGAACGTACTTTTTTGATATATAGTATCTAAAAGGATACCATTATGAACGACAATGCCTCCTGCTGCTGTTCCCACGCCGCACCGATGCCGGGCGCAGAGCTTCACTGTCCCGTGGAAGCCACGCTCTCCATGATCGGCGGCAAGTACAAGACTCTCATTCTCTGGAAGCTGATTTCCGGCCCCATGCGCTTTTCCGAGCTTCGGCGAGCCGTTCCCGCCGCCACGCCAAAGATGCTGACCCAGCAGCTCAGGGAGCTGGAAAACGACGGTCTCGTGCACCGGGAAATATTTCCCGTCATTCCTCCCCGGGTGGAATACTCGCTCACGGAATTCGGGCGGAGCATACGTCCCGTGCTGGAGTCCATGTACGCGTGGGGCAGCCGCTGCCTTGAGCGCAGAGGGCTCACGGTCAACTGCTCCATGGAACCTCTCCCCTGAGAGCCGTCGCCCGTCAAAGGCCGGCTTCCGCCATTGCCGTGACGGGCTTCTTCGGCTAGAATGACGCAGATTAACCTTCAACCCCGGCCCTGCCATGACCGCCCTCATCATCACCATCGTTCTTGCCCTGTCCATTTCCGCGCTCTGCTCCACCATGGAAGCCATGCTTTATTCCATTCCATGGACCACACTAGAAAAAATGAAGGAATCCGGTTCCCGCTCCGGAAAGATTCTGTACCATATGCGCTCCAACGTGGATCAGCCCATATCGGCCATTCTCACGCTGAACACCATCGCCAACACGGCGGGCGCATCTCTTGCGGGCGCACTGGCCGCCGCGGCGCTCGGGCCGGAAAACACGCCCTACTTCGCCGCGCTTTTCACCGTGCTCGTGCTGCTGTTCGGCGAAATCATCCCCAAGACCCTCGGCGTGTCCTACCCCGGCGCGCTCGGTCGTATCCTTGCGCTTCCGCTTTTCTTCATGACCACGGTGCTGCGCCCTGCCACCTGGCTGTCCGGTCAGATAACGAAGCTCATCACGCCGAAAAAGGCAGGCCCAGAAGCCACGGAAGACGACATCAACGCCATGGCGCGCATCTCCCGTCAGGCAGGCGTCATTCAGAGCTATGAGGAAACCGCCATCCGTAACATCCTTGCGCTGGACCAGAAACGCGTGCACGACGTGATGACGCCGCGCACCGTGGTGTTCTCTCTTTCGGAAAACTGCACCGTGGACGAAGCCCACGCCATTCCCTCCTTCTGGCATTTCAGCCGCATTCCCGTGTACGCCGAGGACAACGAGGACATCGTTGGCATCGTGCTGCGCCGCGACGTGGTACTTCACAGAGACGCCCATGAAGGCAACATGACGCTTGCCCAGATCATGCAGCCCGTGCACTTTGTGCTCGAATCGCTCACGCTCGACAAGGTGCTGGCCGAATTTCTGGAACGCCATCAGCATCTGTTTGCCGTTCTCGACGAGTACGGCGGCCTTGCGGGCGTCATTTCTCTCGAGGACGTGATGGAAGAAATGCTGGGCCGTGAAATCGTCGATGAAAGCGACGTGGCCGCCGACCTCCGCGCCGTGGCCAGAAACCGCCGGGCAAAGACCACGGCTTCCGCGCGAACCGAACACGCCGAGGAAGCCTAAACAGGAACAATTCCTACTTGCATGAAGACATCAAATCTGTCAAAGTTCTCACGGGCGGCATCATGAAAATCATGAAATGGTCCGACCCGTCTCCCCGGTGACGCAAATCACTGAAAACGGCAGCAACCTGACCGATGCTTGACCATCCCTCAGGAGGTAATTCCATGTCGGCAAAGAAGAATCTGTGCATATATCTCACGGCCTTCGTCCTTCTGGCCGGAGGCGTGGGCTTCATGCTGTGGTCGGCCCTTTCCGAGGGCAGCATGTATCATCTGAACGTGGCCGAAGCCGTGGCCATGCCTTCAGAAAAGCTGAAATCCGCAAGGCTGTTCGGCGTGGCTGCCGATGACATCGTCAGGCCGGAAAACGGTCTCGGGGCCGTTTTCACGCTCCGTGATCTGGAAAAGCCGGAACTCGGCATCCGGGTACACTACCGGGGCGCGCTGCCGGATACCTTTGAAAAGGGCGCCGAAGTCATTGTGGAGGGCCGCATGGACGGCAGGGACTTCACGGCGAAGACGCTCATGACCAAGTGCCCTTCCAAATACGAAAAAAGCAATCGGGAACACGCCTGACGGAAAGGGAACGAGCCTTCGGCCGTTCCCTTTCCGTCGTTTCCGAGACCTTTTCGCCTGTCTTTTCCCGTTTCAGGAGCTTCCATGTATCTTGCCGCCTATGTCTGTCTTCTCATTTCACTGTTCGCCGCGCTCGCCGGAGCCGCCATCGGCACGGCGCAGCTTCTTCAGGGCAAGCACTCCGAACTGCGCTGGCTTGAATACGCGCAGGGCGCAGGTTCCCTCTGCCTGCTGATATCTTCCGGCATTCTCATGTACGCCTTCGTGGTCTGCGACTTTTCCGTGGACTACGTGGCAAACTATACCGACATGGCCCTGCCGCTCTTCTATCGCTGTACGGCCTTCTGGGGTGGACATGAAGGCTCCATGCTGTTCTGGGCTCTCATGGTGTCCGTCTGCGGCACGGCATTTCTTTTCACCCGCACCTATCGTTCTCTTTCCGAAGAAACAAGAAGCTGGTTTCTCATATTCTTTCTGACCATCATGGCCTTCTTCGGCCTTCTGCTCTCCACCTGGAGCAATCCCTTCCTCGTGAGCGTTCCCGCGCCTGCCGACGGTCAGGGCCTGAATCCTCTGCTCCAGAATCCCGGCATGATCTTCCATCCGCCGCTGCTCTTTCTCGGCTACGGCGGCTTCGTCATTCCCGGCTGTCTCGCCCTCGCGCAGGCCATGAGCTCGCAGAAAGACCCCATGCACTGGCTCGACGTGGCTCGTCCCTTCACCCTTACCGGCTGGCTCTTTCTCACGGCGGGCATCGTGCTCGGCGGCTGGTGGGCCTACATGGAGCTCGGCTGGGGCGGCTACTGGGCCTGGGATCCGGTCGAAAACGCCTCGATTCTGCCCTGGCTCATCGGTACCGCAGCCCTGCATACCGGCATTGTGGAAACAAAGCGCGGCAAGTTGCACCGGGTCAACATCTTCCTCATGAGCCTCACCACGGTTTCGGCCTTCTTCGCCACCTATCTTGTGCGCGGCGACGTGGTGAACTCCGTGCATGCCTTCGGCGGCAACGGCACGGGCCCTTACCTGCTCTTCTTCGTGCTGGCCTTCCTTGTGATCATCACCTTCATTTCCCTGTCCGCGAAGGAAGAAAGTCCCAGAGAGCTCGGCGGCCTTGAAACCCGCGAAGGCTTCGTGGTCATGACGGTGTGGCTGCTCATGGCCATCGGCCTCGTCATTCTGCTGGCCACGCTCTGGCCGGTCATAAGCAAACTGTGGACCGAACGCCCCGTGGGGCTCGATCAGCACTTCTACAACCGCGTGTGCCTGCCGCTCTTTACCGTCATGCTCGCGCTTCTTCTTGCCTGCCCCTGGCTCAAATGGCAGGGCGGCATGCGCAACTGGCGCAAATTCGTCATTGTTCTCGCCGCGTTCTGCGGCGCGCTCATCGTCTTCTGGCGCGTGGGCATCACGCAGGCTCTGCCGCTCATGAGCGCCTCGCTGAGCGCCGCCCTCATCGTAAGCATGGCGCTCATGCTGGCCGAAAAGTCCACCCGCGCATGGATGCCCTCCCTCATGGCCTGCCTCGTCCACCTGAGCGTGGCGCTCGTCGCTCTCGGCATTTCCTTTTCCGGGCCGTACAAGCAGGAAGTGGAGCTGGAACTTGCCCAGGGCGGAACGGTGCAGGTCGGCCCCTACAGCGTGACGCTTACCAATATGTATGAGGGACGCGGCAACGCCTTCGAATTCATCGAAGCCGAACTCCAGCTCTCCAAAGACGGGGAAGTGGTGGCCACGGTGTCTCCACAGCGCCGTCTGTACGACAAGTTCCAGCGCTACGCCTTTTCCGAGGCCACCACGCACCCCTCGCTCGGCAGCGAGTTCTACGCCACGCTTCTCGGCATGAACGGCACGAAGGCCGTGCTTCGCATGAGCGCCAATCCTCTGGTGAACTGGCTGTGGATAGGCGGCGCGCTCATGAGCCTTGCGCCCTTCCTCGGTCTGCGGCGCAGACGCCGTCCTGAAAGCTCGTCGGACGACGGGGAAGGCTCGGAACGCTGATGGAAGGCGTGCGACCGCTTCTCGAGCTTCAGGGCGTAGCCAAGGCCTTCGGGCCAAGGCTGCTCTTCCGCCGCATCGACGTTGCGCTCATGCCGGGCACGCTCTCGCTTCTGGCCGGAGCCAACGGCGCGGGCAAGTCCACGCTCATGCGCGTCATGGCAGGGCTCACAAAGCCGGATTCCGGCACGGTGCTGCGCCGCGTTCCCGACGAAAGGCTCGGCTACATGGCCCACGCCACCTTTCTTTATCCGGGACTGGAGGCCGAGGAGAATCTTCTGTTCTGGGCCCGCGCAGCCGGACTCGACCATCCCGGAGAACGGGCAAAGAAGGCTCTCGAAACGGTAGGACTTGCCCGTCACGCCCATGAACGGGCGGGCATTTTCTCACGAGGCATGGCGCAGAGGCTCAACCTTGCGAGACTCCTTCTTGCCGAGCCCTCGCTCATTCTTCTGGATGAGCCCGCCACGGGCCTTGACGTGTCGTCGCGCGCCATGCTCATGGAACTCATGCTCAAGGCGCGGAGCCGTGGCGCAGCCATTCTGTGGATAAGTCACGACACGGCCGGAGACTCCCGTCACGCCGACCGCGTGCTCACGCTGGAAAACCGTTCCCTCAGGGAAGAGGCGGGAGGTCTGTCATGATGCGATGTGCGCTTGCCGTATGCGGCAAGGATCTCAAGCTCACGCTCTCCCGCGGTGCGGGGCTCATGCAGGCTCTGCTGCTCGGCCTGCTGCTCGTGTTTCTGTTCAGCCTGTCCCTGAACGCGGGCGACAGGCTCAGTCCTCAGGCAGCGGCCGCCATGTTCTGGCTGGCCTCGGCCTTCTGTCAGGTGCTCATTTTCAACATGCTCTACGCCGTGGAGGAGACGGCGCAGGCAAGGCTCGGCCTTGTGCTTCTGCCCGCTCCCGTGCAGGGCATCTGGCTCGGCAAGGCGATTGCCGGCGCACTGCTCATCATGGCGGCCCAGTGCATCTTTGTGCCCGCCGTCTTTGTGTTCCTCGGGCAGAACCTCGGTGAAGCATGGCCCACGGCCCTTCTCGGCATACTCCTCGGCGATGTGGGCATGGCCGCTTCCGGCTCCCTGCTCGGCGCGCTCTCCACAGGCAGAGGCGGAAGGGAATCGCTTCTGTCCATCGTACTCTTTCCCCTGCTCGTGCCCATGCTTCTCGCCGGCGTGCGCCTCGTGTCCATGGGCATGGACCCCGAGCCCATGCTCGACGACGCCCTGCGCTGGATGGGCCTTGCCGCGGCGTTCGACGGTCTTTTCCTTGCCGCCGGACTTCTCCTCTTCCCCTTTGTCTACAGCGGAGATGACTGATGTTTCGTTCTCGCCTCGCCGTTCTCGCCCTTCTGGGAGGCCTGGCCATGGCCGGCTGCCAGTGGCTCGTCTTTGCGTACGCGCCCGAAGAGCAGGTCATGGGACTTGCCCAGAAAATATTCTACTTTCATCTGCCGCTTGCCTGGTGGGGACTCATCAGCTTCGCACTCTCCTGCGCATCCGGCATTCTGTATCTGAAAAGCCGCGCTCCGAAGTACGATCTTCTCTGTGCCTCGGCCGTGGAAACCGGCATGCTTTTCTGCACTCTCACGCTCGTCACAGGCTCCATCTGGGGACGGCACTCCTGGGGCGTGTGGTGGACATGGGATCCCCGCCTGACCACGGCGCTCATATTGTGGTTCATCTACGCGGGCTTCATGGCCGTGCGCTCCATGCCCATGCCGGAAAGCCGCCGTGCCGCTCTCTCGTCCGTTGTGGCCATTGCGGGCTTTCTCGACGTCCCGCTGGTCTTTCTTTCGGCCAGACTGTGGCGCTCCATCCACCCCGCGGTGTTCGCCTCGGAAGGCGGAGGGCTGGAACCGGAAATGGCCGTGGCCGTCATTGCCTGCGTGGTGAGCTTCGGTCTCGTGTGGCTTGCCATGCTCCTTCTGCGCTACCGGCAGATGCTGCTCGGCCGCAGGCTCGACGTGCTCATGTTCGAGCGCATGATGGCGGAAGACGAAAAGGAACAACACTGATACCACGCCGAAAGGCGAGGAGACATGCCATGACTGCAGTTACCTGGCTCATGGCGGCCAACGCCGCACTCTGGATAGGACTCGGACTCTACGCGGCCTTCCTGGCCGCCTCGCAGAAAAGACTTGAACGCCGTCTTTCCCAGTGGGAGGCCGACCATGACTGATTCCTCCCGCCGCATCGTTCTCGGCGCGCTCTCTCTCGGGCTCGCCGCCATGTTCGTTCTCTCCGTGGTCTGGCGCATGGGTGATCATCCGCTCATCCGGCAGAAGGCTCCTGCCGCCATGCAGAACGCTTCCGGAGGCGATGCCATGCGCAGCATGATGGAACAGGGCGCCGACTCCCCGCAGGGGCAGGCCATCATGTCGCTCATGCAGAAGATGAAGGACAATCCCAACGACGTGGATACCCTTCTGCAGCTCTCAAGCCTGTTTGCCGAACAGGGCAACAACGACGGCGCCATGGACATGGCGCAGCGGGCTCTCGTGGCCGCGCCTTCCGATCACCGTCCGCCCTATCTTCTGGGCGTGCTGCTCTCCCGCGAGGGCAACTGGGCGGAAGCCGCCGCGCAGCTTGAACGCTCCATCTCGCTCAAGGACGACGCCGCCACCCGTTACAGCCTCGCCGTCATCTACCGCTATCATCTGAAGCAGGAAGACAAGGCCCGCGCCAACTACGAAACGGCGGCACGCATCTGCGAGGATCCGTCCCTTGCCTCCATGATCCGGGCGGAGCTCGATAAATGAACGGCGACGAAAAAAACGACGTGACCGACACCATAGCGGCCGTAGCCACGGCTCCCGGAGCCGGCGGCGTAGGCATCATACGCCTTTCCGGCCCAAAGTCTCACGACATTCTGCTGTCCATGTTCCGGTCGTCGAGCCCTTCGTTTCATGACTTTACGCCACGCATGCTGCATCACGGTCACGTGCTCGACGCCGAAGGATGTGAGGCCGACGATGCGCTGGTCGTATTCTTCAGGGCTCCGCATTCCTTTACCGGCGAGGACTGCGCCGAAATTCAGGGTCACGGCGGTCCGGCCGTACTCTCAGCGCTGCTTGAGTCCGCGCTTTCGCGCGGCGCGCGCATGGCGGAACGCGGAGAGTTCACAAGACGCGCCTTTCTGAACGGTCGCATGGATCTCTCCCAGGCCGAAGCCGTGGCCGAGCTCATCGCCGCTCCCTCGAAGGAGGGCGTGCATCTTGCCGCGGCCAAACTGGACGGACTTCTCGGCCGCAGAGTGGAAGAGCTGCGGGAACGGCTGGAATACCTGCGTCAGCGCATCTGCCTTGCCATCGACTTTCCCGACGAAGAAGGCGAATGTCTGCCTCCGCAGGAATTTGACGCCATCACCGAAGAAGTGACCGCCGGCATACGCACCCTTCTTGCGGGTTATGAGCGGGCACGCTGCTGGCGCGAAGGGGCGCTGGTAGTGCTGGCCGGACAGGTGAATGCGGGCAAGTCCAGCCTCATGAACGCCTTTCTCGGTCGCGAGCGGGCCATCGTCACGGAAAAGCCGGGTACCACGCGCGACTATCTGGAAGAAGAAACGTCGCTTTCCGGTCTGCCTGTGCGCCTCGTAGACACTGCGGGTCTTCGCGAGCACAGCGAGGACAGCATAGAACTTGAAGGCATGCGCCGCGGCAAAGAACTCGCCAAAAGCGCACGCTGCGTGCTTGTGGTGCTGGACGGCACACGCATTTCCTCTGCTTCCGGTGACTCTCTTGCCGTCTTTGACGCGGAAGGCAGACTCGTGGAGGAACTCGGGCCGGAACGCTGTCTCGTCGTCTGGAACAAGGCCGACCTTGTCCCGCAGCCCGGAGAGACAACGTCCTTCCACGGCGCGCGTCTCATGAGCGTTTCAGCAAGGCGGGGCGAAGGCATCGACGAGCTTTCCGCCGCCGTGCGCGCGCTCTGTCTCAAGAACGAAACGCCGGAAGAAGGCGACATCGCGCCCAATCTCCGTCAGGCAAACCAGCTTCGCCGCGCCCTGGAAGGGCTGGACGAGCTCAGGCGGGCCATCGCCCTGTCCGTTCCGCCTGATCTTTGCAGCATCCATCTGGAAACGGCCTGCGCACACCTTGCCGACATCACCGGACTGAACAGCACGGAAGACACCCTGAACGCCATTTTCTCGAGCTTCTGCATCGGAAAATGACCAACCGGTCGACGCCTTTCACGCCCTGACGCGCTGCCGAAACTTTTTCGGCAGCGCTTTTTTCATGGGCAACCTCTTCAACTTTTCCCGAAACCGCACGACGCGTTTGGACATTCCGCCGCATTGCCTGTTCACCGGCGCACGTTGTACCCGTCAAAACGCACCGACATGTCCGGCACTTTCCTCCGCCGCTGAAGACTCCAGACGTCGCTTCCGTTCTTCCTTCATCCCTGAATCCTGCCGAACGAGAGCCCTCTTTCCCCTTGCGATCCTTGCCTTGGCCCGGAACAAACGGCTTGCCCGCGACTTCTTTCCGTGCTAGTTCTTGACGGGAAGGTTATCATTCATGTCCGTCACCAACGCGCCAGCACCACGCACTCAGCCCAAGCAGGCTCTCTCGCCTGTCGTTCTTCAGCCGTCCCTGAGCAAGGAAGAAATCAATCTTCTTCCTCTTCGCGCGTGGGAAGGCCCCGTCGTGCTCATACAGACCGAAGATGCGCTTGCCGCCGCGCTGGAAGACATGTGGAAGGAACACGTACTCGGCTTCGATACCGAAACGCGCCCCACCTTCACCAAAGGCAAAACGTGCAGTCCCGCACTCATCCAGCTTGCTACGGCGGACACGGCCTATCTCATCCAGCTTACCCGCATTGCCTTCTGCGACGAGATCGCAGAGCTCCTTGCCTCACCGCGCGTGCTCAAGGTGGGCGTAGCCATTCATGACGACATGAAGGCCCTTGCCCGCATCCATCCCTTTCAGGCCGACGGTGTGGTGGACCTTGCAGCCATGGCCCGGGCCCGCGGCATACAGGCGCAGGGACTGCGCACCCTTTCCGCCAACCTTCTGGGATTCCGCATCAGCAAGAGCGCCCAGTGCTCCAACTGGGAAAACCACGAGCTTACGCCGCAGCAGATAAAATATGCCGCCACCGACGCCTGGGTAGGACGGGAGCTCTATTTCCATATGCTGCGCCAGAGTGCTGGCGTGCCGCGCCCTGTTCGCAGACGAAGCAGGAAAGCTGATTCCTGATCCTTTCTTTCCCCGTCCTTTTCCGCCCCGACCTCAGGACGGAAACACCCACTCGTGTTTTTCCCCAAAATACGCGCTTTGCCGCAGAACATCGCGGCTCCATGACGCCCCTGTTCGAGCCGCACACGGCCTCGACGAAAAAATGCGATCGTCCGAGGGGAAACGCCTGCCGGAGCATCTTCTTGACTTCCTGCAATTTCGCCCGAAAATATCTCCCTGGCACGTTGCCGCGCCGTCACCTCAGCCAGGGAATCCCATGAACGATTCATCAAGAAAAACGATACGTCTTCTTCCCCCAGAACTTTCCAACCAGATCGCCGCGGGAGAAGTGGTGGAGCGACCGGCCAGCGTGGTCAAGGAACTTGTGGAAAACAGCCTCGACGCCGGCGCGACCAGCGTTCTCGTGGAGCTTGAAAACGGTGGACAGACGCTCATCCGCGTGACCGACGACGGCCGGGGCATGCCCGGAGACCAGCTTGAGCTGGCCGTGACCCGTCACGCCACCAGCAAAATCGCCGACATAGGCGATCTCATGAACATTCGCTCCTACGGCTTCCGCGGCGAGGCTCTGCCGAGCATCGCGTCCGTGTCGCGCTTCCGCATGACCTCCGCCCCTCTGGAAGACGACGGCTCCACAGGTGACGCCCACTGCATCAGCGTGCTTTACGGCACCATAAAAGGCGTCGCGCCTGCGGCCCTCAATCACGGCACCATGGTGGAGGTCTCCGAACTTTTCTCCAACGTGCCTGCCCGGCTGAAATTTCTGAAAAGTCCGGCCACGGAACAGAAAAAGACCCAGGAGCTTTTCACGAAAATGGCGCTTGCGAGAACGGACGTCTCCTTCACGCTCAAGGCCGGATCCCGGGAAATCGTGCGCTTTGAGGCCGGGCAGACGCTGGCGCGCCGCATGGCACTGCTCTGGCCGCCCGCCATCGTGGACGCTCTGCGTCCCTTCGACGTCACCACGGGCGGCATGCACCTTCACGGGCTCACTTCCGACCCGCGCTCCTCACAGCCTCGCGCCGACAGAATGCTCTTTTTCGTCAACGGCCGCGCCGTGAACGACCGCCTGCTCATGCGGGCCGTGCGTCAGGTCTATCAGGGCAGGCTCACCAGCCGGGACTACCCGCAGACCGTGCTTTTTCTGGACATGCCGCCGGAAGAAGTGGACGTGAACGTGCATCCCGCCAAAAACGAAGTACGCTTCCGTGACGAACAGGCGGTGTTTTCCGCAGTGCTGCGCGCCGTCGGCAGCGCGCTTGCGGGCGTCCCCCTGCCCTCGGAACGCTTCGCGGAACGCACGGAAAACACGACGGAGCCCGCCGCCTCCTCCCGAAGCGACAGGGCCCGGCCCGTTCACCCGCTCGGATTCTGGGGCGAAGCCGACGCCGTGCGCGTCATGGCAAAGCCCAAAAGTGCCCCGCGCCCCGCGCTCGTGGAGCCTGACGACGACTTTTCCCCGGCAGGTCTGCGCGAACGCGGCATGCCGGAACGCGACTTCTTCACCGGACGGCCAAACCCGGATCATCCGCGCGAAGGATCCGGCCTCGCCATGCATTCTCCCCGCCCCTCGGACATTCCTCCCCTGCCGGATCATGAGCAGACAACCGAGAAAGCCTCAGGCGGCAGGCAGGAAGAAAAGCTCTCCGCCATGCCGGAAGCCTTCTTCCTTTCCGAAGACGACGCGTCGTCTTCGGAAAGCGCCGCACCCGCCGCGGCGGCTTCCGAGGGAACGGACTCACCTCTGTCCTCCGAAGCCGTCCCCGGGCGGCACATCGCTCCCGAGTCCCTCGAGCTTCCCATGCCGGACAGAAAAAACGATGCTCTCGTCGAAGACTCTCCCCTGCGGGGCTTCCGCTATCTCGGACAGGTTGCCAGAACCTATCTCGTGCTCTCGCAGAACGACGACACGCTGCTCCTGCTCGATCAGCACGCCATGCATGAACGCATCTTCTATGAAAAATTCCGCAAGGGCGGTTCGCGCGGCGTGGCTCAGCCTCTTCTCGTGCCGCTCTCCATGGATCTCCATCCCGCGGAAGCGGAAAGGCTGCTGGAACTCAAGGACACGCTGCTTCGTCTCGGCTTTGAAACGTCCTGCCGTGGCGGACGCTGCCTTGTGCAGAGCATTCCCCCGGAAATGGACCGCTCCGAGGCTTCCGCATTTCTGCGCGAGGCGCTTTCCGGCCGCGTGGATGATCTGGAAGGCACCTGGATTCATCATGCCTGCGCCACGGCCATACGCGCGGGGCAGCACCTCACGCGGGACGACGCCATGAATCTCGTGCGGCAGTGGCTGCGTACCGAATCGCCGGATTTCTGCCCGCACGGCCGTCCCTGCGCCGTCACGCTGGAAAAGACGGATCTTGAAAAGCTGTTCAAGCGCAGACAGTCCTGACGATACGGACGAATCCCTGCGGCATCAAAAGGCGGGAGAAGCCGAAACGTCGGCCCTTCCCTGCGACGGCCGCGTTCCCGTGCGGGGCCGTCGCGGAGTCACCCGCTGCCCCGCGTGAGAACTTTTCTCCGTCACGGACAAATGCGCTCATTATGCTCATCTTCACAATCCTTGTTCAAAAAGCATATAACACTATATTAATTATAGATATTTTTAAGTTTTTACATATCTTGGCAAGCCGATGGACGCCCGAAGATTCGTCAGAAGGCCCTCTTTCCTCCGCCATGCCGGAAAAAACGGGCGCTGCAAGGAAAACATACGGCGACTTCCGCTTCTGAAGCGCGGATTTTTCTGCATTTAATGGCAATTCTGCAAGAAATCCCAAAAATTTATGCTGATAAAATGAGAAAAAAATACCAAATACGCATTGACTTGCTTTTCTCCTTGGTGCATAGCTGATAGACAGGAGAGACACTCTGGGCAATCGGTTTGCCGGAGCAGGGTGTGGGTTTTAGATTTCTTTTGTGTGAGGTTTTTCTCATGGCCAAGTCTATTTATGTCGGGAATCTTCCCTGGTCCGCCACCGAAGAGCAGGTTCAGAATCTTTTTGCCGCCTACGGCAACGTGCTCTCCGTGAAACTGGTGAGCGACCGCGAAACGGGGCGTGCCCGTGGTTTTGGTTTTGTCGAGATGGAAGATCCCGCCGCTGCCGCTGCCATTGAAGCTCTGGACAACACCAACTTCGGCGGCCGCACCCTGCGCGTGAACGAAGCGAAGCCCCGTGCTCCCCGCCCCCGCTACTAGTCACTGAGGCTGCCAGGTCAGCCTTTTTCCGCCCCGGCTTGCCGGGGTCTTTTATTTAAGCGCGAAGGCGATGTGAAGCGCATGAGCCAAGCCTTTGCCGGCAAGGCTGCGACGTGTTCTTAACTGGACATTCCCCGCAAGCTGGTTATGATGGAAGCACTCTTGTTTCCACTTCGTCTTTACAGGAGACCCCTTATGCCTTTTCGTAAATCGTCAGCCCTTGCTCTGGCCGCAGTTCTGGCCATTACCCTGCCCGCTCTTCCGGGTTGCGGGCCGCAGCTCGGCGGTTACGACTATAGTGCCGGAGAAGCCCGCCAGTCCTTTACCGTGTACCGTGCCACGGCCACGGAAGTGAGGGAAGTGAACATCAACAGCAACGCCAGTTCCCGGCAGACGGCGGGCGCGCTCGTGGGCGCCATTGCCGGCGGCGTCATCGGCAGCACCATAGGCAGCGGCTCGGGCCGCACGCTGGCCACCGTGGGCGGCGCGCTCTTAGGCGGCGCGGCCGGCGCGGGTGCGGGAAACCTCACGTCTCAGCAGACGGGCCTTCAGATCACCGTGCGCTACGACAACGGCAGCGAAGAAGTCATCGTTCAGGGCAAGGATCCCTACATCACTCCCGGACAGCGCGTGCGCATCGTCGTGGGAGCCAACGGAACCCGTCGCGTCGAGCCTGAATACTGATCCTCCGCAGGATCCATGTTTACCCTTTTCAGCAACACTATCTACTCTGGGAGGACCAGATGCTTGATCCGAAACAGTGCGTTCTTTTCAGCGGCGGCGCGGCCGGCGCGGAACAGTTCTTTGGAGCTCAGGCCGAAGCCTGGGGCATCGAAGAGGTCAACTACAGCTTTGAAGGCCATCAGATAGAGCGCACGCGCGGCGTTCGCGTGCTCACTCAGGACGAACTGGCGCT
>NZ_CALUWV010000009.1 GCF_944324575.1 uncultured Mailhella sp.
AACGTGGGGCCGGTACGCAAGCAGCTCGGCATGCGCACGCTCTTCAACATGCTCGGCCCCATGCTGAACCCCGCCTGTCCCGATTATCTCATGATGGGCGTGGGCGATCCGAAGCAGGTCGAGCTCATTGCGGCCACGCTGCAGAAGCGCCCCTTCCACAAAGTGGCGGTGTTCAACGGCGCGGGCGGCTACGACGAACTCACCACCATGGGAAAGACGCGCGTCATTCTCATCGCCGACGGCGTCATGGACGAGGTGGTGTTCGATCCGGCGCTCTACGGCTTTGAGCCGTGCGAGCCCGAGGATCTGGAAGTGAAGAACAAGGAGGAGGCCGCCGCCGTGCTCCGGGATCTTCTGGCCGGACGCGGACCCCGCGCCATGCGCGACATGATGACGGTGAACGCGGCCTTTGCCATTTACATGCTTGAGGAGGACAAGAGCATGGAAGAGTGCGTGGCCATGGCCAGAAAGGGCGTGGCCGAAGGCGCGGGCATGAGGGTGCTGGCATGACGGGGCTCGAGAGATTCATCGAGGCCAAAAAGGGCGAGATTGCCGCTCTTGAGCGCATGGGCGCGGACGCCTTTGCGCCGTGGCGGGGCGCTCGTCCCTCATTTCGTCAGGCCCTTCTGGCCGGTGGCGAAGGGCCGCTGGCCGTGCTGGCGGAATACAAGCGGGCCTCGCCCTCGCGCGGCGTGATATGCGAGTCGCTGGAACCGGAGGACGCGGCCGTGCAGTACGCCGCCTCCGGCGCGTCAGCCCTTTCCGTGCTCACCGAGGAACGTTATTTTCACGGCTCGCTCTCCTATATCTTCCGCATGGCGTCTGTTCTGGAACGCACGGGGCACAGAGTTCCCCTGCTTCGCAAGGACTTCATCTTTCATCCGCTTCAGGTGGCGGCCACGCTGGCTTCTCCGGCCTCGGCCGTGCTGCTCATCGTCAGGCTCACGCCGGACGCGCGCCTTCTGCGCGAGCTTCGCGAACAGGCCGAGGCGGGAGGCGTGGACGCCGTGGTGGAAGTGTTCGATGAGCGCGACGTGGAGCTTGCGCGGGAGAGCGGGGCGCGCATCATTCAGGTGAACGCGAGGGATCTTGCCTCGCTTCGAGTGGACCGGCAGGCCTGTCTGAATCTTGCCGGGGCGTGCCCGCCGAAGGACGGCGAGCTCTGGATTGCGGCGAGCGGCATGAGCTGCCTCGGCGATCTGGAAGAGGCCGCGAACGCAGGGTTCACGGCGGCCCTTGTGGGCTCGGCGCTCATGAAGGACGGCTGCCCGGGAAAGGCGCTTCGGCGTCTTCTGCACGACGGGGAGAAGAGACGTGAGAATTAAAATCTGCGGCATGAGCGAACAGACGCTCATCGACGAGGCGGCCGCGCTCGGCGTGGATATGTGCGGGTTCGTGTTTCACGCCCCCAGTCCGCGCAACGTGACGGCGCGCGAGGTTGCCGCGCTCGACACGCACGGCATGAAGCGCACGGGCGTGTTCGTGCGGCAGAGCGCGGAGGAGATACGGGACATCGTGCGTGATGCGGGTCTCGATCTCATTCAGCTGCACGGCGGCCAGAGCGCGGAGTTTGCCGCACGCTTTCCCGCAGAGAAGGTCATCCGCGTGCTCTGGCCCGGAAATCATGCTTCAACGGCGGAGCTGCAGCGCGCCATAGACGCCTTTGCCGGAACCTGCGGCCTGTATCTTCTCGACGCGGGCATGGGCAGCGGCAGACAGCTCGACTGGCCTTCGCTCTGGACTCTCCGGTTCCCTCATCCGTGGTTTCTTTCGGGCGGGCTCGGGCCGGACAACGTGGAAAGGGCGCTTTCGGCCTGTTCTCCCGACGGGCTGGACTTCAATTCCCGACTGGAAATCTCCCCGGGGAAAAAGAGCGGGGAACTCATGGAAAGAGCCGTGGCCGCGGTACGCGCGCAGGAAAGGGCGCGTGGATGCCGGGACACGGACGTACAGGAAGGTGACGAACGATGAAAAAGGGATATTTCGGTGATTTCGGCGGGCGTTTCGTGCCCGAGCTGCTCATGCCTCCGCTCATGGAACTTGAGGAGGCCATGAAGGACATACTGCCTTCCGAGACCTTTCGGAAGGAGCTTGACGATCTTCTGAAGAACTATGCCGGCCGCGAGACGCCGCTCACTTTCTGTCCCGGGCTTTCCGAAAAACTCGGTTTCGAGCTGTGGCTCAAGCGCGAGGATCTTCTGCACACCGGCGCGCACAAGATAAACAACACGCTCGGTCAGGCGCTTTTGGCCAAACATATGGGCAAGACCTCGCTCATTGCCGAAACGGGCGCGGGGCAGCACGGCGTGGCCACGGCGGCTGCCGCGGCAAGACTCGGCATGAAGTGCACCGTGTACATGGGCGCGGAAGACGCCGAGCGCCAGTCCGCCAACGTGCGCAGAATGCGTCTTCTGGGCGCGGACGTGGTGGCTGTGGAAAGCGGTTCCCGTACGCTGAAGGATGCCATAAACGCCGCGCTTCGCGCCTGGATTTCCCTGCAGAAGACCACGCATTACTGCTTCGGCACGGCGGCGGGACCGTACCCGTTCCCCGATCTCGTCCGGGAATTTCAGAGCGTCATCGGCCGCGAGGCCCGCGCTCAGATGCTTGAGCGCACGGGAAGCCTGCCCGACTACGTGGTTGCGGCCGTGGGCGGCGGTTCCAATGCCATAGGCATGTTCTCGGCCTTTGTGCCCGATGCGTCGGTGAAGATCATAGGCGTGGAAGCTGGAGGCACGGGAGAGCCCGGCTGCATGCATTCGGCGGCCATCAATCTCGGCCGCCCCGGCGTGCTGCACGGGGAATACACCATGCTGCTGCAGGACGATGACGGGCAGATTCTGCCTTCGGGCTCCATTTCCGCGGGACTGGACTATCCGGGCGTGGGACCGGAGCATGCGCATCTTGCCGCCGCGGGACGCGTGAAGTACGCCGTGGCCTACGATCATGAGGCGCTCGACGCCTTTCAGACGCTCTGCCGTGTGGAAGGCATACTTCCCGCGCTGGAATCGTCCCATGCACTTGCGTATGTGCTGGCACACGCAGGAGACTTTGAGCCCGGCAGCCGCGTGCTGGTCAACCTTTCCGGCCGCGGCGACAAGGACATGGACATTGTGGAAAAGGCGCTCGGACTCTGAGCGACAAACGGCAGAACCGTGAAGGAACACACTATGCATATTCTGGAAAAAAAGATACGGGACGCCGCAGCCGAGGGACGCACGGCGCTCATTCCCTTTGTGACGGCGGGGTATCCGACCCCGGAAACCTTCTGGAACGTCGTGACCGAGCTGGACGCTGCCGGTTCGGACGTCATTGAGATAGGCGTGCCCTTCTCCGATCCCGTGGCCGACGGGCCCGTGGTGGAAGCGGCGTCGGTGAAGGCGCTTGAAAACGGCGTCACGCTGCACGGTATCATTGAGGGGCTGCGCGATCGCCGGGGAGCGTTCCGGGCCGGTCTCGTGCTCATGGGCTACATGAACCCCTTTCTGCAGTACGGGCTTGAGAAACTTGCCCGCGACGCGCAGGAAGTCGGCGTTCACGGCCTCATCGTGCCTGATCTGCCCTACGACGAGGCGGCCGACATGCGCGCGGCGCTCTCGGCGCACGGGCTGGCGCTTATTCCTCTGGTGGGGCCGAACACGAGCGAGGAGCGCATGAAGCTTTACGCGGACGTGTCGGACGCTTACGTGTACGTGGTGTCCGTCATGGGCACAACGGGCGAGAGAAAAAGCCTTCCCCCCGAAGTGACGGACGTGCTTTCCCGTGCGAGGCGCGTGTTTTCTCTGCCGGTGGCGCTTGGCTTCGGCCTGCGCGCTCCCGGGCAGCTGGCCATGCTGCCGGACGACTTGCGGCCAGACGCAGCAGTGTTCGGCAGCGCGCTTCTGCGCCACATTGCGGAGGGGAAGGCTCCTGCGGACTTCATCCGGGCGTGGCGGGCGTAACGGAACGCACTTTGCAAAAGGCCTCCCCTGCAAGGCATGGCAGAGGAGGCTTTTTCCAGCATTCGCCTGAAACGGCTTTTTTCGGAGGGGCGGCCCGGGCCGCCCTTTTTTACGGCTTGCGGTCTGAGAAGAGCCTGGTGAGTCCGGCGTCAAGCGTTGCTCCCGCCATGGCGCGCACGGAGGCCAGGAATGCGTCTGCGGGCAGACCCGGGCCTGCGGGCGTCTGCGCGAAGGAGCCGGGCAGAATGAGCGGCTCCTGCCTGAGCGCGGCCTCGGCCATGACGCTTTCATCGGTGCTCAGAAGGGCCGCGGTGGTCTGACACTGGAAGGAGGCCTGAACCATGCGCCCCTGCGGGGTGTCCCAGAGCCGGAACACGAGCATGGAGCCGGGGGGCGTGCTGTCTCTCGGGAACGGCGCGTTGTTCCAGTGCACCCCGAGCAGCCCTGCCACGTTGACGATGTTGGTGTCGTGCCCGGAGAGAATGACGAGATCGGCGTCATTGGCTTCCTTCAGGGGGGAGGTTCCGGCAAGTGCCTCTGTCATGAAGAGAAGAAGCGGCATGCCTTCCTGTCTGGCTATGGCGGGGAAGCGCTGAAGCGCGTTCTGCACGCGGGTGTGCACGGGCAGAAGATGCAGCGCGGTGGTGGGATTCACCAGAATGTCGCCGTGAGAGACCTGAGCGGGGGCCGGTTCCCAGCGGCTTCTGTAGGGCAGCGGCATGACGCCCGGTCTGTCGCTCCTCGGCGCAAGAATGATCTCTCTGGCCTTTTGTTCCACCGGCGTTCCCGGCCCCTTGGGCTGCGTGACGGGCACCTCAGCCGGAATGATCAGGGAGCGCTGCGGCCACTCCAGACTTTCCAGCAGGAGAACTTCCGCGGCGGTCGAGGCTATGGCGAGTCCGCCGCGGAGCGCGACGCCCTCCCGGGAGCCTGCCCGGGGAAAAATAAGGGATGTGGGAATGTCGCTCAGCGTGCAGGGGATTTCGCCCGGAGGGCAGAGCCTGGGAGAGGCCGGGCCGAGAATGGCGGAAAGTTCCGCCATGCGCCTGTCCATGTCGGAGCGCACGGCGGCAAGCTCTCCGGCAAGGTTTTCCCTTTCTCTTGCCGACAGATCGGGCGGGGGCATGAGGCCGCCCTGAACGGGATGAAAGAGCGGGTCCCGCGCCTTGGCTCCGGATGCGATGGTCATGCCGCAGCCCGGGGCCAGACCGTCGAGCATGGCCCCTGCCGTGGCAAGGGTGCGCTCCTCGTTGTCGGCGTAGATGAACACGCTGCCCTTCTGCGGACATTCGGAGGCGGGAAGCAGACCGTCGAAGGCCAGAGACTCCCGCAGGCCCGTCCATTCGCCTTCGATGAGCGCCTCGCCGCGATCCGTGAGATGGCCGGGGGCGACGCTCCAGCCCGGCCATTCATTGGAGCCCCAGGCGGAAAGCGTTTCCGGCAACTGCGTGGGCGAGCGCACGCCGTGGCGGCTCAGGGCCACCACCTTGAGGAGCCGGGGTGCGTTCACCCCGGAGGCGGCCTGCGCGTCGGAATGAGCGGGGAGAGAAAAGCTGAGAACGGCCGCAGCAAGGGCGGCAAGCACGGAAACGCGGCGCATGGCAAGCTCCTTTTCCTTTTTTTGAAAAAGTATGTCACGCGCTGCGGAGACGGGCAAGGATTTTGACGTTATAGCCTGACGCTTTCGGATTTTTGTCATGCCGGGCGGCAGTTCGCCCGGGGCAGCATTCGGAACGCTTCCGTTCGGAATGACGGCCGAAAGCAGGAGGCGGATGCGGCCGTAAGAAGCGGCAGACCTTTCATCCTCCGACAATCAGGCGGACTCTCGGAGGCGAAGCGCTGCGCCTGAAAAAAGCGCGCAGACACAGGCCGCCCGTCAGGGCGGTCCGCATCCGCGCGCGTTCAGTTGAAAGAAGGTGGGGCTACAGTCCCCGGGAAGGATCCCGCCGCTCCTCGACATCGGGGAAGAAGTCCGGGTCGTCCTTGTGTTCCTTGGAAACGTAGAAGGAGCAGAAGCAGGCTCCGTATTCGGCGATGTCGGCGTCGCGGTAGACGCACGGACAGATGATGTCGCTGTCCTGCTGCTTGTCCGCACAGGCCAGGCGGCACGGACAGCACATGTAGCCGTAGCGCTCCTTGTTGGCCAGCAGGCTTTCCGCCGTGCCGAGACAATGCTCATGGTCGGCGTGAAGGTAGTACCCCTTGGTTTCGGCGCATTTTGCCAGATGTTCAAGCAGTTGTTCCGGCGTCATGAAGCAGTGCCTCCTGCATGAGCTGTTTGCGGAATCCCACGATGACCTTGCCCCCGGGCACCAGAATCGTGGGGAACGTTCCGCGAGGATTGTAGGTACGCACTTTTTCCATGAGATCGGAACGCTGCGAGCCGGAATACTCGTCCAGATAGATGACAATGTAGTCTACATTGTTGGCATCAAGGAACTTTCTTGTGTTCTTGCAGTGCTGGCAGGTGGTGAGGGCGTACATGATGGGCTTTTCGGAAATGGGATTCATGCCGAGCGCATAGAGTTCCTGATCGCCCTGAGGCTTTTCGTTCTCGGACTTGGCGGAACCGGGCTCGGAGGATTTCTTCTTTCGCAGAACGAGGACCGCGATGATGACGATGACGACAACGGCGGCCAAGAGAGCGACGGTGGAATTCATGGAATGATCTCCTTGCAGGAATGCTCCGCCTGCGGCGGATGGGAAAAGTATGCTCCTTTTGAGAAAAAAAGCCAGAGGCAATGTGTTTGCGACGCAGAAAAAACGTACGTCGCGAAATCAGCCCCGGCTGAAGCCCCTGCCTCCGCGATCGTCGCGGCGGAATCCGGCCGGGCTTCTTTTTCTGCCGCCCTCCGTTCGGTGAGTGCGGCCGCCGTCGCGCTCCTGCCGGTCACGGCGCTGCCCGGGGCGATCACGACGCGGAGCCGGCAAGGTTCTTTTTTCCTCCCGCCCGTCGTGGCGGCGGCGCTCTTCATGGGGGCCCGGGGCGTGGCGGAAACGGCCGGGGGCGTCTTCCAGCGAAAGAATGACGGCGCGGGACTTCATGTCCCTTTCGCGGGTGACGCGTGCCTCGCAGAGCGCACCGGCGGGCAGATGGGAAGAGTCCGGAATGAGCGAAAGGCCGAGGGGCGAACAGGCATAGCGGGCACGGCCGGGATAGCCCGGAACCACGAAGGCGTCGGAAATGATGCGCGCGGCGACGCGGCGGTTTTCCGGCCGTTCGGGGGGCGTGAAGTTTTCTATTTCCTCAAGGCTCATTCTGCGCATGAGCAGGAAGGAGAGGCTGACGGAGTCCTTGTCGAGACCGGCGCGGGCGGAAAGGGTGCGCAGGGACTCGGGCGCGTGGTCGGCCGGGGCGTTCATATGACACCATGCCGTGGTGCGCCGGTCCAGCATGGGGCAGCTTCCGGCGTGAGGGCAGGGCGAAAGGGGCATGAAGAGAGGCGGCAGGCCGAAATCGTCCATGTCGTCGTCCCAGTCGTCTTCTTCCTCCCGGCGTCCCGCCTGCTCCTCGCGAAGGGCGAAGGCCGTGAGGTCCTCATATTCCGGTTCTTCCTCCACGCCGCCGAGAGCACTCTTGCGAAGGTGCGCCACAAGGCGTCCGCCCTGCCGCGTGCCCGGTTCCACGGAGAGAAGAAGGCCGTTTTCGCACAGCATTTCCGCCGAGCTTTCCAGAAGTTCGCGCATCCGGTCCGCCATCTGATGTCCGGGCTTTGCGCGGCGCTCCTCCATTTCGTTGAGCACGTTGCCCATGCTCATCATCCACAGGCTGCCGGGCTTTGCGTACACGCGGCGCGGGGCCTGCGTGACCGAGGCGCGCATGGTGCGCAGCGTCCAGGGATTTTCCGGGGAAAGTTCGGCGCGCAGCGCGTCGAAAATCTTCCGGCCGAGTTCCAGAATGTGGGGCGTTGTGTCGCTCGCAATGAGCGTGACGGGGCGCTCGCGAAGATCCGGGCGGGACATCCACAGCGCGATGGGCAGCGTGAGCGGGCCGCTGCCCATGTCGAGAATGACGGGCTCGTCGGGAATGCGTCCGAAGTCGAGGCCGGGCAGCAGGGCGGAAAGCCGTACGAGGTTCCAGGGCAGAAAGTAGCGCAGGTATGCCGAGGTGAGGCGCGGCGAGGTCCAGTACGGACGGGCGAGGGCGTTGCGTTCCGTGGTGAGCGTGGCGGAAAGGTCGCGGCAGGCCATGGCAAGGTCGCGCCTTTGTGCGCCGTTCATGGGCATGACGCTGTCGAGAATGGGAAACAGCCGTTCCAGCGCGCGCCGGGAAAAGCTGTCGGGAGCGGAAAAGAGAGGTTTCATCATGAAAAGTCCTGTGCGGAAAAAGGCTGCCGGAAGTTGCAGAAAGGGTGTCGTAAAGCCGGAGGAAAAGCAAGGCGAAAGTGAGGCGCGAAAAAAGGGCGGAGTCCGAAGATGCGGACTCCGCCCGAAAGGCTGCGTTTGCTGCCTGAAGGAGCGTCAGCCGGGATAACGGCCGGTGCGGGCCATTTCCTGAAGGTTGGCTATGCGTTCCTCCATGGGAGGATGGGTGCTGAACATGCGGCGCATGGTGTCGCCGGTAAGCGGCGATACGACGAACATGTTTTCCGTGGCCGGGTTGGCCTGCATGGGAATGTGACGGCTGTAGGCGTCGAGATTGTTCAGCGCTCCGGCAAGGGCCATGGGATCGGCGCAGTATTCGGCGCCCGAGGCATCGGCCATGTATTCGCGGCGGCGGGAAATGGCCATCTGAATGAGGGTGGCGGCCAGCGGGCCGAGAATCATCATGGCAATGGCGGCCAGGGGGTTGCTGTTGCCCTCCTCGTCGCGCGAGCCGCCGAAGATCATGGAGAACTGCAGCATGTTGGCTATGGCCGTGATGGCCGAGGCGATCACGCCTGCCACGGTCTGAATGAGAATGTCGCGATGGGCGATGTGCGCCATTTCATGCGCCAGCACGCCGCGCAGCTGTTCCGGCGGAAGAAGGTGCATGATGCCCTGCGTCACGGCAATGACGCCGTGCTCCGGATCGCGCCCCGTAGCGAAGGCGTTGGGCGCTTCCTGCGGCACGATGAAAAGGCGGGGCTTGGGCACGCCGGCTCGTTGGGCGAGCTCTTCCACTATCTGATGCACCATGGGCGCGTCTTCCGGAGCAAGCTCCTGCGCCCGGTACATGGAAAGCACGATTTTGTCGGAAAACCAGTAGCTTCCGATGTTCATGATGACAGCGAAGACAAGGGCGATGATGATGCCCTGACGTCCGCCGAGAGCGCTGCCCATGACGATGAGAACGGCGGAAAGGCCGGCCATGAGCAGAAGGGTCTTGAGTTGGCTGGTCATGTTTGCTCCTGTGTTGTGGTCATGAAGGCCATGCAGGAAAGAATAACCACGCTTTGCGTCCGTGCCAAGGGCGGAATGCTTGCAAATTGTTGCAGACGGCGGAAGAGACGGCGGCAGGAAAAAGGCAGCGAAACGCGCCGGGGAATATTCCCCGGCGCATCATGGCGTGCGGCGGAAAGGCGCGCCTCGGGCGTGCGGAAGGCCTGCGCCCCGTTCAGTCCGCGAAAGGCATGGCCGTCACGGTGCCCCGGCAGAAAACCAGGCTTTCCTTCCAGCCTTCGGCGGCGGCGCAGCGGGCGAGCGTGTCGAAGTTCCAGGCGACCTGTTCCGTGGCGTGGCTGTCCGACGCGAAGGTGATGGGCAGACCGAGGTTTCTGGCAAGCTTCAGAATCTTCGGGCCGGGGTAGACTTCACGGCAGGGCTTGCGCAGACCTGCGGAGGAAATTTCCATGGCCATGCCCGCGTCCCGCACGGCGGTGAGCGCGTCGCCTATGAGATCCATGCTTCCGGGCGCATCCAGCCAGCGATGAAAGTCCTCCACGGAGAAAATCTTGATGAGGTCGGGATGGGCCACGATGTTGAACAGCCTCGTTTCGGCCATGGCCTTCATGGTGCGGTAGTAGCGTGCATACAGGGCGCAGCGCTCCTCAAAGGAAAGCGGCGCCCAGTCGGCGGCGGCGGAATCAAAGCCCCAGCGGCCGAGGAAATGTATGCCCGCGATGAGATAGTCGTATTCATGGGCCGTCGTCATGTCGCGGAGGCAGGGCACTTCGTCCTCAAACCAGTCCACCTCGAGCCCGAGCAGCACGCGTATGCCGCGCGGGGTCTGCTCGTCCCGCAGCGCCGACACTTCGGCAAGATAGTCGTCAAAGGTGGCGGCAAGGTGCTCCCGGTACTCCTCGGGATAGTCGTAGCCCTCGGGTCTCGGCGAATGTTCGGAGAATCCCTGCACGATGAGGCCCTTTTCCTGCCCGGCCTCGAACATCTGCCGGACGCTGTCCCGTGCATGGGAGTGGTTGGTATGCGTGTGAAGATCGACTCGTATCATGGCTCATTCCTGCATGAGTGAAAGTTTTCGGGAGCATGATAGCGCAGGCAACTTCGGCCCGCAATGCGCGCACGGCGCCGCAGGCGTCCCCGGAACGGGGAAAAAGAGTGCGCCGTTTCCCCCGTCGCTCTTGCAGAAAGCTCATGGAAGGGATATGGTGAACAGGCATCGTTCGCCCGTTCAGGGTGAATCACAAGCACAGGAGAGCGTCATGGACTACCTTTTCTTCTTCGTCGGCATCATCGCGGTGATCTGCGCCCTTACCTACATCAAGAAGACCAGCCCCAACAGGCATCATTGATGCGGGTGCGGCGACAGCTTCGCCGCGTCTTTTCGGAACGTGTCCCGAACGGCTCTCCGTAACGGCGGAGCGTCGTCCGCGTCCGGTCGGAGTTCTGTCCGAGGCGCGGTCGGAGAAGCGCAGAGGGCGGTCTTCCGTTCTGATGTTCGTTGCTCTGCGGCGGATGTTCGTCCGCCGTCTTTCATGACGTCCGCGCTTTTAGGCACGGACGTTTTTCTTCGGGCCCGTTCGGATTCTCCGGTCCGACCACTTCCGGCGGAAACGTCATGCTGCACATCGTTCTCTATCATCCCGAAATTCCGCCGAACACCGGCAACATCGCAAGACTGTGCGCGGGTACGGGCACGCGTCTGCACCTCATCGAGCCTCTGGGCTTTGCCATTGACGACAGGCATCTGCGTCGGGCCGGGCTCGACTACTGGCCGCACGTCGACGTGTCCGTATGGCCCTCCCTCGACGCCTATCTTCAGGCGGACGGCGCGGGGCGAAGACTGATTTCCACCAGCGCGCGGGGCGGAAGCGACGTGCACCGCTTCGTTTTTTCTCCGAAGGACAGCCTGCTTTTCGGCCCGGAATCCACGGGCCTTCCCGCCGTCGTGCAGGCCCTGGCGGCAGAGCACGTGCGCATTCCGGTGAGAAGCTGCATACGAAGCCTCAATCTTTCCACTTCCGCAGGCATCATTCTCTACATGGCCCTCGCTTCTCTGAACGCGCTGGACGAGTGGCCGGCGTAATGCCGGGAAGTCAACGCGGCAGGACTTTTCTTCCGTTTTCTTCATGCCGTCAGGCGTCCCCTGCGCGAACAGATCCGACGTTCTGCGCATGCCGGGCGGGACGCGCCGTGAGGCAGGCGTTTTTTCCGGTCATCTCGAGGGAAGTTGCTTCATGGTCAAAAGCCGGCCTTTTGGCGGAGTCCGCAGAACAGAAAGGGCTTTTTGTTCTGCCGTCCGTCCTTTTGCCGATGGTGTGAAAAAGGGGGAGCGTCCATGTACGGCGTTCCCCCTGTCTGTTTCTGTCCGGCCTTCGACCGGCATCATCCGTCATGACGGGCGCTGGTTCTGTTCCTCCGGCAGGCACACGGCTTTCATCTGACGCAGATACTCTTCGTTTCTGGCAAGATAGAACGACAGCGGCGCGGCAAAGTTGCGCCCCACGAGACCATCCACCAGAAGCTGACTGACTTCACGTTCAAGCATGAGAATCTGCTGCATGCGCAGAAGCACCTGTCGTTCGCTTCGGGAAAAGCGGCGCAGGAAAAGGTCGAGCGCGTAGTTGGCCCGCGGCTGATAAAACCAGAAGTACATGAGATCGAGGGCGTTGATGACCATGTCGAGCCACAGACGGGGGTCGATGGCGTTCAGCGTGCGGGGAAGGGCGTCCGGCCGGGCGAGAAGGGACATGACGTTCTTTTCCGGGAAGAGTTCCTCGAGCTTGCCGTAGAGGGCGAGGGATTCGTGCAGGCGGCTTCTGTAGTCGGCCATGCGCCTGCGGATGTTGCTTTCCCTGTCCACAATGCCGTCCACGACGCCGATGACCGTATCGGAGGCGAGTTTGACCACGAACACGGCCGCGGCCGCCAGAGCTTCCGGACTGTCTCCCGAGGATGTAATGAGAAAAAGAAGAACGCCGTGGATGATCAGGGCGAGCGGCAGAGAGAGCAGCGTGCAGCCTGTGTCCGTGAGGATGTTTTTCATGGAGAAGCCGCGCATGAGATGGGTGGCTACCTTGAAGACGCCGCAGCAGCCCATGAGCGCGGCGTAGGTGGCGACGGGGGCGTTGACGGCGTTTATGCCCATGCCCTGTTCCAGAATGCGGCAGCGGAGCACGGGTTCGAGAATCACCACGGACAGGCCGTTGTACATGAGCGACACATACAGGCTGGACCAGCTTACGTAGCTTTTCCAGTGCAGCACCGAGGAACGGTGCAGCCCGCCGCTGCCGAGCACGGCCTGAAGAATGTTGCGCAGGCCGGAAATGAGAAACCAGAGCGGCGCGCCGAGCCATGCGAGCCAGCCCGTCTGGGTAAAGAGGAAGGAAAGCCACGCGGGAATGAAGCCCACGATGACGCGCAGGACATTGGCAAGCCCCGTATTGAGATAGCGGCTTTTCTCGAGCAGGCTTTCCCTGTTGTGATGCGCGGGCATGAAGCCGTTGGAGAGGCTGGAGTCCGTGCCGCCGAGCGTGATGATGTTGCCCTGCGTGGCGCTTGTGTCGGCCGTGGCTATGGAGCAGTTGCCGTCGTTGCACACCACGGTGTTTTCCGAAACGGGCGTCCATTCCGTGAGGCGGTTCTTGCCGAAATGGCGCAGTCCCGGGAGACGGCGCATGAACGAGACCAGACGGGAAGGTTCTTCTCCCGGAGCGTCGGAACTGTAGGTCACCTGTTCGAGCAGCTCGGTGCGCAGCGGCAGCAGAAGGTGGGCTGAACGACGGGGATCGTTGAGTTCTCTGCGGGCGCGCAGCGGCAGCGTTTCGGGATAGGCGAGCCCCATGCCGTAGCGATGTCCCGGGCGGCTCGTGGAGTCCGTGCCCATGGTGGCGCGAAGCTTGGCGGTCTGATAGTAGCCGCAGAGCACGGGAATGTTCTGCAGAATGATGCGCAGCTTGCGCACGCGCGGCGATTTCGGCGCGTCGGCGGAATGGAGCGTGGCGCTGCCGCGCGGCGTGCTGAAGCTGTCTTCCTCGGAAATGCCGGGTGCGGCTCCGGCCTCGCGCAGCATGCCGATGATGATCTGCTTGAGCCTCGGCACGCTGCCTTCATTGATGGCCCGCTGAAGTTCATTGATGGACTGCAGATGCTCCATGTCGCCGTTCTGCCAGTCCTTGAGATTGAAAAGTTCAAGGTGCGTGATGCGGCCCTGACAGTCCCAGAGCAGATTGAGCACGTCTTCGGCGGTGAGGCGCGCGAGGTTCAGGGTGATGCGGCAGCCGCTCTTGAGGTCGCACAGGCGCGTGAGCAGGTGCAGGGGCGTCTGATTGAGAAGATCCGGGCAGTCGGCGGATTCGCAGGCGTTCTGAAGCGTGGCCGTCCGGGGAAAGAGCTCGGGATCGTTCAGGCGGGTGAGTACGACTTCGGTGGTGAACCTGTCAAGCTCTTCAAGCGTATGCAGAAGCTCCGGACGCTGTTCGTTCGGGGTGTCGGGCGAGTCGAGCGCTTCGCGCACGTCGAGCGCGCGCTTTTCAAGCAGGGCAAAGAGTTTTTTGTGGATGAATTCGGCCAGATGCAGCAGCGAGGCCTGCCCGTGTCCCACAAAGATCATGAATTCATGCGGGTCGAGAGGCTCGGGCATGGTGTGCAGCAGGGGTGCAAGACGGGCGCGTTCGTTCTTGTTCCAGTCATCGAGCAGGCGAAGAAGGCGTTTTTCCAGCCAGCGCGTGGCGGCGCGGCCTTCGTTCATGAGCGTGGACATGGCCGGGGAGGACAGAAAGGCGATGAAGTCTTCGTCGTTGGTGAAGCCGCGGGGAATCCAGATGAGATCGACAAGACGTCCCATATGCGGCGCGTGGAAGAGCAGACCTATGCGTACGGTGATGCCCATGATGCGCGCGGCGCGTATGAGCTCGCTTGCCGCCTCGGGAGCGACGTAGTTGTAGTAGATGACAGTGAGCGAGCGTATGCCCTTGAGCCATGCGTCCATGATGAGGTGCGTGGCGTTCTTGCGCCCCTTGGTATTGGCGTCGTGTACGTGGTTGTCGAACACGGCCTGATTCCAGTCCTCGGGCATTTCGAGCATGAAGTAGCGGTGCAGCAGACGTCGTACCACGGCGTGACGACCGCTTGCCGCCTGCCGGAAGTCGTGAGCGAGACGGAGCTGTGTTTCAAAGTCGCCGTGGGCGCGCACGAGCTCCTTCATGAGCTGCACGAGCACGCGCCCGGTGTTGATGCGCAGCGACGTGCGCGCGATGACGAGCACTTCGTCGCGCAGGGCGGCCAGCGCTTCTATTCTGTCGTCGGCCCGGCCCTGGGAGAGCGTATCGAGCAGGCGCAGCACGGCCGAGGCCATGCGCAGCTCTACGGGAACGGCCAGCTCCATGATGCCGGAAGGACTGAGCTGGGGCATGAGGCTGGAAAGTCCCTTCTGGCTTTTCGTCACCGTCCTGTTGATCATGGTGAGAAGCTGATAGTCCTGAGGATCGAAGCGGATGGAGCGGTGTGTCATGGCGGTACCTGCGGCAGTGAAATGGGCTTTTCATAGTAGTACGACGTGCACCCGGACGCAAGGCGCAGGACGGGGAAAGCGGGGAAAGGGGTGGAAAATATTGCAGTCCAAAGAGCTGCGCCACAGTGCTTTTACAGAAGAAATCGCTTCATTATACAGACCGGCTTGACATAAATTCTGCCGGATGAGATAATCATGCCCCTATGAGACTTGTACGGGTATCGGCAGACGCCTTCAGCATGCCGGATTCCCGTCGTTTTCCTCCGCTCCCCGAGGCCTTCCGCAGGATGGACTTTCGGCTTGCCTTCGCGCATCGGAGCCGCGCCCCGTTCCGGGAGTGATCGCGGCGGGCAGAGGAAAAAGGGCGATTTCCGCTCCACGCAGCCAGGATCGCAGACGGATCGGTCGCGTGATTTCATCTCAACCCGGAGTCTGCATGACATCATCTTCCTCCCGAAGTCTGATGGCATTTGTCGGAGCATGGCTTTTGTGCCTGCTTCTTGCTCTGCCGTCGGCTTATGGCCAGGATGCCTCTTTCCAGTCGGGTGTGGCCTCATGGTACGGCCCCTGGCATCACGGAAAGTCTACCGCTACGGGAGAAGC
The DNA here is from genome assembly GCF_944324575.1 of uncultured Mailhella sp. GTDB lineage: Bacteria > Desulfobacterota > Desulfovibrionia > Desulfovibrionales > Desulfovibrionaceae > Mailhella. Next base: position 15,376 of record NZ_CALUWV010000009.1, read on the forward strand.
CTTCGATATGTTCGCCATGACGGCGGCCCATCGCACGCTTCCCCTCGGCACACTGGTCAAAGTGGAAAACAAGGCCAGCGGCAAAAGCGTCATCGTGCGCATCAACGACCGCGGCCCCTATTCCAAAAACAGAATCATCGACTTGTCGTACGCGGCCGCCGACAGCCTCGGTCTTTCCGAGGCGGGCGTTTCCCCGGTGACCCTTGAAATTGTCGGAGACAGCAAGGGACATCCTCTGTTGCGGTCGCAGGCATTCTTCGTCAAGCTGGCGGAGACTCAGGTATCCTTCGACGCTGTGGCGCAGCAGTTGCGCCGGCTCATATGCCTGGGAATGTACGACGCGGCTTCTCTGCTGCATACGCGCGACGGCGTCATGGCCATCGGTCCGTATGCCAGCTTCCAGGAATCGCAGGATGCGCTGGTGCGCGTGGCCACTACCCACCCCGGCGCCAGCATCATGCTTGCGGAGAAAAACTCCATGGCCCCGGCCATTCAGGCCGTGGCCGAAAGGTAGGCGTCCGCCCCCGGAAAAGGCGGACCGCCCCGCGGCGCGTGAGAGACGCCGCATTCTGATGCGCGACGGCCCCCGGAGTCGAAAGACCCGGGGGCTTTTGTGCTGTCCGTCTCCTGCCGCAACGAACGGCAGCAACAGGTGGCGCGTCGTACTTGCCCGCTGGAGCGGTCTTCTTTCCTGCCGGCGGCGAGCCCGGCAACGGCCTCGGCGTTTTCCGGCGACAGGAAAGAAAACCGGCCTTTCCGGGCGTCGGCTCCTGCCGGCGTCATGAACATGAGAACGTAACATTTTTAATTATGTCGAATGTCGACTTTTTATTTCATAACACTTTGGAAGCATTGAAAAAGTAGTTCAAGATTGTACCGGTTGCGGCGTGTCCGGAAGGATAACATGAATCATTTTAAATAGTAATGATAATTATTACTATTTACAAAATGGTTTTACTGTGCCATGGTTTCGTCAGCCCAGGGCTTTGAAATGGTGATAACTGCACCCTGCGGTGCGCAAACCAGAGGAGAAAGCATATGGCTGACAGAAATGACTGCCTGACCACCGGCGCCGGCGCGCCCGTGGCCGACAACAATCACGCGCTGACTGCCGGTCCCCGTGGTCCCATGCTGATGCAGGATGTCTGGTTTCAGGAGAAGCTGGCTCATTTCGACCGTGAGGTCATACCGGAAAGGCGCATGCACGCCAAGGGTTCCGGCGCGTACGGAACGTTCACGGTAACGCACGACGTCACGAAGTACACGAAGGCGTCGCTTTTTGCACAGGTAGGCAAGAAGACGGAGGTGTTCGCCCGCTTTTCCACCGTGGCCGGAGAGCGCGGCGCGGCGGATGCCGAGAGGGACATCCGCGGCTTTGCCGTCAAGTTCTACACGGATCAGGGCAACTGGGACATGGTGGGCAACAACACGCCCGTGTTCTTCCTGCGCGATCCGCTCAAGTTCCCGGACCTGAACCACGTGGTCAAGCGCAATCCGCGCACCAACATGCACAGTGCCACGGACAACTGGGACTTCTGGACGCTTCTGCCCGAGGCCCTGCATCAGATCACCGTGGTTATGAGCGACCGGGGCATTCCGGCCTCGTACCGGCATATGCACGGCTTCGGCAGCCACACCTACAGTCTCATCAATGCGGACAACGAGCGTTTCTGGGTGAAATTCCACTTCAAGACTCAGCAGGGCATCAAAAACCTGACGGATGAGGAGGCGCAGGAGCTCATCGGCCGCGACAGAGACAGCCATCAGCGCGACCTTTACGAGCACATTGAAAAGGGCGATTTCCCCCGATGGACGCTGTATTTTCAGGTCATGCCCGAGCAGGACGCCGAAAAGCTGCCCTATCATCCGTTCGATCTCACCAAGGTCTGGTATCACAGGGACTGCCCGCTCATCGAGGTGGGCGTGCTGGAGCTCAACCGCAACCCTGAAAACTACTTTGCCGAGGTGGAGCAGGCGGCCTTCAATCCCGCCAATCTGGTGCCCGGCATCGGCGTTTCTCCCGACAAGATGCTTCAGGGGCGGCTCTTTTCCTACGGCGATGCGCAGCGCTACCGCCTCGGGGTCAATCACAACATGATTCCGGTGAACCGGCCCCGCTGCCCGTATCACAGCTTCCACAGGGACGGCGCCATGCGCGTGGACGGCAATTACGGCAGCTATACGAGTTATGAGCCCAACAGCACGGGAGCATGGCGGGAGCAGCCGGAGTTTGCGGAACCGCCGCTCAAGATCAGCGGCGACGCGGCCCGCTGGGATTATCCCTGCGACGACGCGGATTACTTCGAGCAGCCCGGAAAGCTCTTCCGGCTGATGAGTCCCCGGCAGCAGGAGGCTCTTTTCGGCAACACGGCCCGCGCGCTCGGGGACGCGCCGAAGGAAATCAAGCTCCGGCACATACGACACTGCTTCAAGGCTGATCCGTCCTACGGCATCGGCGTGGCGCGTGCCTGCGGCATTCCGGAAGAAGAAATATGAAGTTCGGCCTTCGTTTGCTGAGCGTTGAAGGGGCGGATGCAGTCCGTCTCTGACGGCGGGAGAGCAGAGAAGGCCCAAAAAGGGCGGCGCGTTCGGCACCGGTTCGCCGCCTTCCGCAAAAAAGCCCCCGGATTTCCGGGGGCTCCGTCGTTTTCAGGTGGAGCCTCTGCTCAGCAGCGGTGCGCCTCTTCCCGTTCGGCAAGCGGCGGGAAGAGCTCTCCGGAAAGTGCTTCGGCGGCGCGCAGCGCGCTGCCCCGACTGCCGCAGCGTGCGCGCAGCTCTTCAAGGTCGCGGATGATTTCCTCGAGCTTCTGCGGATGATTGAGCCAGTCTTCCACGCGCCTTGCCATGGGTTCGGGGTCGGCCTCCTTTTCGATGTGTTCGGGAAACACGGTACGGTTCATGATGAGGTTGGTCAGGCTGATCCACTTCACCTTGATGACGCGCAGCGCGATCTGATAGGAGAGCGGCGACACCTTGTAGGCCACGAGCGTGGGCACGCCCGCAAGACCCGTTTCCAGCGTGGCCGTGCCGGAAGCAGCCATGATGCACTGAAAGGTGCGCATGAGGCGATAGCGGTCGCCGCCGTCGTGCATGACGAGGGGCACGTCGCTGTTCCACAGCGAGCGCAGGTATTCTTCGGAAAAGTTGGAAGAGCGCACGCAGTGAAATTCAAGGTCGGGAAACTTCTGCACAAGAAGGCTCGCCGCTCCCGCAAAGGCAGGCATGAGGGAATCCACCTCCTTGCGGCGGCTGCCGGGCATGAGCCCTATGCGGTGGGGAACGGGGGCGACGTCCCGTATGCCCTCGTAATTCACAAGATCCACCAGAGGGTTGCCCACGTACGTCACGTCCATGCCGTGGGCACGGTAGAAATCCACCTCAAAGGGAAGAATGGAGAAGATGCGCCGGACGTGTTCCTTCAGGAATTTTACGCGGCCCGTGCGCCACGCCCACACCTTGGGAGGAATGAAGTAATACACGGGAATGCCGAGCGCGTGGGCTATTTTCGCCACGCGGAAGTTGAACTCCGGCGCGTCGATGAGCAGCACGGCGTCGGGCCGCACGCGCGTCATTTCCCGGCGTATGCGGCGCAGAAGGCCGAAGATGCGCGGCAGGCTGGTGATGACCTCCACGATGCCCATGACGGAAAGTTCTTCCACGCGCAACAGGTTTTCCTGTCCCGCGCGGGCAAGGTTGTCGCCGCCCATGCCCACCACGCGAAGGTCGCCTTCCGGAGTGATGTCGCGCAGGGCGGAAAGCAGCGCGCCGCCCTGAAGGTCGCCGGAAATTTCACCGGCATTGATCCACAGTGTTTTCATGGGAATCCTCGTTTTCGCTTCCGGCAAAGCGCCGGAGGGCAGGATAGAAGGCGTTGATGAGCGCACCGGCAGCCAGCGTGAAGATCAGGCGGAAGCCGAGCAGTCCCCAGAGACTGCCGCCCACGAGGGTGAGCAGCAGGGTGTCCTCGATGAGGGAGTGGGAGAGCCCCAGAAGGGAAATGGCGCAGAGCGCGTCCTGACGGGAAAGCGTGCCCTGCTGGGCGTTTCTGATGAGTATGCCGCTGCCGTAGAGCAGGCCCATGGTAAAACCGATGATGACGATGGAAACGGCCTTCGGAGAAATGCCGAGCAGGCGGAGCAGGGGACCGAGCAGACGTCCGAGCAGGTCGGAAATGCGGAAGGCGTCGAGCAGACGCTGAAGCAGCATGACGGCGCAGATGATGACGTACATTTCCGCGAGCGTTTTTGCCTGCTGAATGAACCATGCGCCAAGGGAGCTCGTGGCTCCGGCGGAAAGAAGTATGGTCGCCTGCTCCTGAAGCAGACCGAATCCGTCGAGAACAAGATGCAGCAGAAAGGCCGCCAGAATGCCCGAGCCTGAACGTAGAAAGAACTGAAAGGCCATGGACACGCCGCACTGACCGGCAATGCGCACCTCGAGAATGAGACTGTGGGCGATGAGCACGAGCACGCCGAACACGGTCATCTGCGCGACGGTGAGTTCCGGCAGCTGGGGCAGAAGGGCAATGAGCACCATGAGACCGGAATACATGCTCACAAGAATGCACGACATCCAGGCAAGGCACATTTCCGCAGGCAGTCCCACAAGTTCCATGACGGGGCGAAGCGGCAGGGACACGTACGGGATGAGTCCGCTTTCCTCAAGCAGCTTGACGAGAAGCACGATGGGTATGAGAAAGCGGAAGATGCCGAGGGCGACTCTGTGGCCGTCGCGCCAGCATTCCGCAAGCTGAGTGAAAAGCGTAGTCATGGGCAAGATCCGTACGTGAGGCGTATTGGGGGCTGAACAGACAGAAGGCGCGGCGGAAAGGGCGTTTGCAGGCCGGGATGAACCGCAGGAAAGGTGGGCCGTGTTCAGGAAAAGCCAGCCCCTTCGCTCTGCCGGGAGAGCAGTGCCTTTGTCCTTCAGGAAAAAAAGCCGCGCGGGAGCGTGACAGGCTCTTCCGCGCGGTTCTGCGCCGGAAGGGCGGGCTTCCGGTCGCCGGGAGGCGGAGACGCTTTTCGGAGCGCTCCGCCGGGAAGATGTTACTTGTCGCGGTCGAGATAGCCGTAGCGGGCGGAGACGCCGTCGGTACGGCTCACGATGCGGTCGGTCACTTCGTCCACGGTGTCCGGCGTGACGATGCCGAGATCGCGTACAAGGTAGTATTCCATGGATCCTTCGGACAGGGCGAGGGTCCACACCACGGCATACACCGAGCCTACGCCGGGACGGGAGGGAAATTCCGACGCCGTGGACAGCAGAATGCGGAACTTGGCCTCTCTGGTGGGATTGGCCGGGTTGGTGCTGTTGATCTTTTTCTGCAGGCTGTTGAAGAGGGCCACGCCTATGCTGTCGTTGCCTTCAAATTCCACCACAACGGGGGTGCGGCGTTCCGCCTTTTTGGGGGCCTCGTCGGCGGCGAGGGCGGCGGAGCTCAGAAAGAGGCTGGCAAAAAGGGCGAGCGAGGTGAACAGACGGGAAGCTTTCATGCAATCTCCCTCGGCTGAAAGTCAGCCGTATCTGCGCGGATTTTGCGCGGTGTGAGCCGGAGGGCCGGCAATGGGGCAGGAAACTAGAAACCTTCTTCCAGGGGCGGCCAGATGAGCGCCGTGTCCGGCTGCGGGGCGAGCGGGCGGCCGGAGGGAGAGAGCAGAACGCGGCGTCCGTCGAGACGGAGCCGGTCTTCGGCCAGCCATTCGAGGGCCTGCACGTAGATGCGGTGCTCGAACACGTGAATGCGGTTCAGGAGCGCCTCGTCGTCCTCGTCCTGACGCACGGGCAGCGTCGCCTGAACGATGATGGGGCCGCCGTCCATGACGGGATCCACGATGTGCACGGTGCAGCCGCTGAACTTCGCCCCGTACTGCCAGGCGTCGCGCGCGCCGTGCGTGCCGGGAAAGGCGGGAAGCACGGCGGGATGGACGTTGAGCACGCGACCGGGGAAGGCGTCGAGAAACGCGGGGGTGACGAGGCGCATGTAGCCGGCAAGGGCCACGGTGTCCACGCCTGCCTTCCTGAGTTCCTCCACCATTCTGAGATCGAAGGTCTCGCGGTCGGGGAACGTCTTGTGGTCGAGGCACAGATGGGCGATGCCGTGTTTTTTGGCGCGTTCGAGCACGGGTGCGCCCGGACGGTTGGCAATGATGATGCGGATGTCCGCATCGAGCCTTCCGGCCTCTGCGGCGTCGATCATGGCCTGGGCGTTGGTGCCGCTGCCCGAGGCGAGAATGCCGAGCTTGAGGGTCATGCGCGCTCCTTGTGCGCAAACGCGGCGCACACGGCGTCCACCATGGCGGGAATGGTGAAGGTTTCCGACTGAATGTCGGGTTCAATGCCGAGAGAACGCATGGTCTCTGCGGTCACGGGGCCTATGGCGGCAAAGCGCACGCCGTCATGTTTCTTCAGCTCGTCCAGAGGAATGGAGGCAAGGAAGTTGCGCACCGTGGAGGAGGAACCGAAGGTTACGCAGTCAAGTCTGCCTTCTTCGAGGGCTTCCATCACCTTGTCGCGGTTTTCCTCGGAGGGCACGTTTTCGTAGGCGGCAATGACGTCCACTTCGGCTCCGGCCTCGCGCAGGGCACGGGGCAGCACGTCGCGGGCTTCCCTTGCGCGGGGCAGAAGCACTCTCTGCCCCTTCATGCCAAGCTCGAGCATGGCCTTTGCCACGCCTTCGGCCACATAGGAGGAGGGCACGAGATCGGCACGTATCCCCATGGCTTCCACGGCCTTCGCCGTGGCCGGGCCTATGGCCGCCACCTTCACGGAGCCGAGGGCACGGGCGTCAAGTCCGAGCGCGGCAAGGCGCTCACGGAAGAATCGTACTCCGTTTACCGAGGTGAACACGACCCAGCCGTAGCGGGAAAGATGACCGACCGCCTCATCGAGTTCGGCATAATCGGGCATGGGCACGATTTTGATGGTGGGGAACTGAATGACGCGGGCCCCCTTTTCGGCCAGGAGTGCGGCGCTTTCGCTCGCCTGCTCGCGTGCCCTTGTGACCACCACGGTGCGGCCGAACAGCGGCTTTTTCTCGAACCAGTCGAGCTTGTCCTTGAGGCGCACCACGTCGCCCACCACAATGATGGAAGGATTGCTGAAGCCCTCACGCACGGCGGCGTCGGGCAGATCGGCCAGCGTGGAGGCAAGGGAGCGCTGACGGTTCGTGGTTCCCCAGTACACCAGAGCGGCGGGCGTGTTGCCGTCCATGCCTGCTTCCATGAGCTTGGCCGCAATTTCGGGCAGGTTCTTCATGCCCATGAGAAAGACCAGCGTGGAGGCGCTGCGGGCCAGGGCGTTCCAGTTGTGCACGGAGCCGGGCTTGGTGGGGTCTTCGTGACCGGTGATGATGGTGACCGAGGAGGACCAGGCGCGGTGCGTGAGCGGTATGCCCGCATAGGCCGGGCCGGCTATGGAACTGGAAATGCCGGGGATTTCCTCGAAGGGAACGCCGGCGTCCACAAGTTCCTCGGCCTCTTCGCCGCCGCGGCCGAAGATGTAGGGATCGCCGCCCTTGAGGCGCGCGACCACCTTGCCTTCCTTCGCCTTGGCGATGAGAAGCTTGTTGATGTCGCCCTGCTTCATGGCGTGATTGCCCGCGATCTTGCCTACATAGATGAGTTCGGCATCGGGCCGGGCCAGGGCGAGGAGCTCCTCGCTGGAAAGATAGTCGTATACCACGACGTCCGCTTCAGAAAGAACCTTTCTGCCTTTGCAGGTGAGCAGGCCGGGATCGCCGGGGCCTGCGCCGATGAGATAAACGTACATCCGTCCTCCGGGTCTTGAATTCAGGCGCAGTGTACTTATTAATAGGTTAGGGAGCAAGACCTTCCTCGGGCCGTCCCCTTCGCGTTGTGACCCTGAGAAAGTTCTTGCCGGTGCAGGCTTGTTTTTTTGCGCCTGCTGGTGTAATCTTCATCAGCTTTCCTCCGGTGCATCCTTGCGCCGGTCCTGCCGCTCCGGCCAAGGCTTTTTGCCGGGAGAAGCGTATAATTTCCTTATGCTTCTATCCGTAAGAGGGCGTTGCGGCGGCGGTATGGAAGCGTGGTGCGGAAATGATGGCCGGGGCAGATTGCCCCTGTCAGGATGCAAGTTGGCGGACAACGCGACAGGAGACAACCATGAGCATCTTTTTCTACTGTTTGGCCTATGTGGCAGTTATAGCCTTCGTGGCCGTGGCTCTGATGAGAATCATCGGCTATCTCAAGAAACCTCAGCATCTGCGCTGGGAACTGTATCCCGTGGCGCATGAAGACCCTGAAAAGGTCGAATACGGCGGCAGCTACCTTGAAAACACCGAATGGTGGAAGGACAAGCATCGCAGCTGCATGGTCGGCGCCCTCAAGGGCTTCCTCATCGAAGCTCTGTTCCTCAAGGCCGTGTGGGAACACAACCGCACGCTCTGGGTGCGCACCTATCCCTTCCACATCGGTCTGTATCTGCTCATCGGCGCCATGGGCATGACTGTGCTTTCCTCCCTCGGCATGCTTGCCGGAGCCGAAGGCTTCGTGACCTTCTGCACCGTCGTCACCGTGCTTTGCGACGTGTTCGGCTTTGCCGGCATCCTGTTCGGCGCCGTCGGCCTCATTCAGCGCCGTCTGTGCGACAAGGGTCTGCGCAAGTACACCACCAACGAACACTTCTTCAACCTTGGCCTCTTCGGCATCTACGGCCTCTTCGGCCTCATGCTCTGCCTCGGCCACGGCGTGTATGATTTCGCCCTCATGGGCAACAGCTTCATCTACGGCATGTTCACCTTCACCGCCATGGAGCTGACTCCCCTCTACGTGCTTTACCTGCTGCTCGGCTTCTTCATGTTCTTCTGGGTGCCCTACAGCTTCCTCGGCCACCTGTTCATGAAGTACTTCACCTGGCACGACATCCGCTGGGGCGACGCTCCCGCCGTCAACAACCCCAAGCTGCAGAAGCAGATTGCCAACAACCTGAACCTGCCCGTCAGCTGGCGTGCCCCTCATGTTCAGGGTGATGGCAAGAAGACCTGGGCAGAGGTTGCCACTTCCAACCCCGAGAAGCAGGATTAAGGAGCCGCACATGAAAACTTCGCAGGAACTTACCTTCAACGATCTGTCGAGGGAAGAAGGGCTGCTCACCACGGTTGACGTGAATACCCTCCGCCCCATGCCCGTCGACTACCAGACCTTCCCCTGGAAAGTCATCACCGACGCTCAGAAGAAGCAGTACTGCTGCCTTCTGGACGACATCAACGTTCTGCTCATTCCCGTGCCTCAGACCAAGGCCGAGGAAGAAGAGATCGTCAATCGCTTCCTTGAAGGCGTGCGCAAGCTCTTCACGCCCGAGAACAACTGGACCTGCCTCGCCATGCTCGACACCACCATGGACTACTGCGCGCAGTGCAACTCCTGCTCTGCCGCCTGCCATCTGTACGAGATGTCCAACGAGCATGAAATGTATCGTCCGAACTTCCGCTCCGAGCTGTTCCGCCGCATCTACAAGCAGTATGTGAAGAAGGAACCCCTCGCCAAGTGGCGTTACGGCGACACCGAGCTCAACTGGAAGACCGTCGTGCGTCTGGCCGAGCTTTCCTACCGCTGCAACCTGTGCCGCCGCTGCGCCCAGGTCTGCCCCATCGGCGTGGACAACGGCCTCATCGCCCGCGAACTGCGCAAGCTCTTCAGCCAGGAATTCGGCTGGAACCCCCGCGAACTGCATGAAAAGGGCACCAAGCTCCAGCTCGAGGTCGGTTCCTCCACCGGCATGAATCCCGAAGTCGTGCAGGAAACCGTGGAATTCATCGACGAAGACTACGTCGAGACCACGGAATACGAATTCAAGACCCCCTGGGACGTGCCGAACGCCGACATTCTGCTCATCCACAACGCCGGCGAAATGCTCGCCTGGCCCGACAACATCGCGGCCTTCTCCCTTATCTTTGAAGCCGCCGGTCTGTCCTGGACCCTGAGCTCCGAAATCGCCGGCTACGACTCCGTGAACTACGGCGTGTTCTACGACGACGTGCAGGCCGCCCGCGTGGCCATCAAGCACGCCGAGGCCGCCAAGAAGCTCGGCGTCAAGAAGATCGTGCTCGGCGAATGCGGTCACGCCCACAAGGCTCTCACCGTCATCGCCGACCGCATCCTGCCCCCCGATCTGAACATCCCCCGCGAAAGCTGCTTCCCCGTGCTGCGCGACATCGTGCTCGGCGGTCGTCTCAAGCTCGACCCCAGCCGCAACAACTTCCCCGTGACCCTGCATGACCCCTGCAACCTGGTGCGTCTCATGGGCGTGGTGAAGCCTCAGCGCGACGTCCTGCACGCCATCTGCCCGCAGTTCCGCGAAATGACCCCCCACGGTGTGGAAAACTACTGCTGCGGCGGCGGTTCCGGCTTCGCCATCATGACGCGCAACAACATCAACGAATGGCGCATGAACATCACCGGCCGCAAAAAGATGGAACAGATCTGCGGCGCCTTCAAGGACTGCCTCGGTCCTGAAGTCAAGAAGTACATCTGTGCTCCCTGCTCCAACTGCAAGGGCCAGATCCGTGAACTTCTTGAACAGAACAACCTCCTTGAGAAGAACGGCATGCAGTACGGCGGCCTTGTCGAGCTCATCGTCAACGCCATGACCGACGTGAAGCCCGGCTTCATCAAGTGGGAAGAAGAATAATGACAACGGCGGGAGGAAGGCTCTTCCTCCCCTGAACGCGAAAGGGCGGGAGCTTCGGTTCCCGCCCTTTTTCTGTGCTCTTCATGCGGTATTCTCCATGCCTTTGCGCGCTGCGTGCAGAAGCCGGAAGGGAGAGAAGCCCCGGAGTATGCTGCCTATTCCGTTGCGGTGCAGGGCATTGGCAGGCGTCGAATTGCTCCGACGACGCACAGACAAAGGCGACAATGCCCCGTGTTCTTCCTACTCTTCTCTGCCTCTTCCGTTGCAAGGCGGAGCTGCCTCCGTGACGGCGCGCTCTTTTGCAGGGCGCTTTGCTGCGGCGTCCCGGGGAGTGCCCCTGGCCCCGTGGCCGGAGGGCGCGCGTGCGGGAAAGGACGCCATGTTTGCGCGCCGCAGGTGGGATGACTCGGAATGCCGTGCCGTCATGCGTGCAGACGCAACGCCGGAGGATAAAGGGTGCTTTTGTTCTGTCGGCTCATGCATGCGCGGGCATATTCCGTCCGCCTTTTGCGCAAAAAGCCCGCAGACAAACGTTTTTACGCCCTCCGGTTGTGGACAGTGCAAAATAGGTAGAGTATAACTCAGGTAAATTTGACGCATCTTTCCCGGACGGCGTCAGATGAACGCAAGGCTTGCGGGAGGGGGACACTATGGATTTTGTCTGGACCTGTTTCATGGTCGCGCTGGGCTGGTTGTTCGGCGGTGTTGTCGGAGGCGCTACGGGCATAGGAGCCATCATGGTGGCCATGCCGCTCATGACGGCGGTCATCACTCCCGGCGAAGCCGTACTGGTGTCCTGCCTCACGGGATTGTACGGAACGATTCATCTTTCCTATTCCTACCGCAAGGCCTGCTGCTGGAGGGAAATACGGGATCTTGTCATCGGCGCCGTGCCTGGCTGCTTCGTGGGCGCGCTCGTGCTTCGCATCGCGTCCATGCAGGTTCTGCAGCTCATGGTCTGCGCCATGCTGGCCTGCTTCATTACCATGCAGCTTTTTCGCAAGGCGGCAGCCTATCGTCTGCCGGATTCCACGATCGTGGGCGTGGGCGCGGGCTTCATCTGCGGTTTCGTGAGCGGTTCCGTAGCCATGGTGGGCGCGCCGCTCGGCATTTACGTGCTTATGAAGCACTGGTCCCCCGACAGGGCGCGCGGCAACATGAGCGTGTTCTATCTGTTCACGGGCATAGCGTCCGTCGTTTCTCAGGCCGTTGCCGGACTGTATACGGTTCCGCTCCTTCAGGTGTCGCTTGCCGGCGTTGCGGGCTGCTTCATCGGTCAGGTTGCGGGCGTGCGCCTCGGACGACGCATAGATCAGAAGCTTTTTCAGCGCATCGTGCTGGTCTTTCTGGCCGTGGCCGCCGTCATTTTATTCGTTCGTGCCATGGGATGGTAACAATTCCGCGTTATCCTTTACCTGAAACATCCCGTTTCCCCCTTCCCAAGGGCGGATTTCGTGATTATGGTAATGCTGACTGTACCCGGCCTGCACGGCATGGCCGGAAAGTCGATAACTCAGCCAACAAGGAAAAAACATGAACAAGTGGAAAACCTTTGCCCTCTGCGCTGCCTGTCTGGCCACGCTTTCCTTTGCCATGCCCGATTATGCGGAAGCCGCGCGTATCGGCGGCGGGCGGAGCTTCGGCAGTTCCTCCATCATGAGTCGTCCGGCCACGCCTCCCTCGGGTGCATTCCGCGGCGGCTCGTCGTCCGTGCAGCGTCAGGCTCCCATGGCCAGCACGGCGAACGGCGGCGCGGCCACCATGGCGCGCAGCAACACCGGTCTTCTGGGCGGTCTGTTCGGCGGTCTTCTTGCCGGTACGTTCCTCGGCAGTCTTCTGGGCGGTCACGGCATGGGCGCCGGAATGCTCGGCGGCGTGTTCAATCTGATCATTCTCGGTCTGCTCGTATACTTCGGCGTCAAGCTGTTCCGTCGTTTCCGCTCAGGTCAGAGCGATGCCGACAGCCGTCAGACCTATCAGAGCTATGAGGCTCCCCGCAGACAGGAAGCCTCCGGACAGTACAGCCAGGGCGGTGCCTGGGACAGTCTGCGTTCTCAGCAGCCTGTGCAGCAGGCAGCGGAACAGGGAGAAGGCGAAGTGGTGCTTCCCGCCGACTTCGATCAGGATGAATTCCTGCGCGGAGCCAAGGCAGCCTATACGCGCCTTCAGGCCTCGTGGGATCGTCGTGACCTTGACGACATCGCCAACTTTGCCACTGAAGACGTCATGCGCGAGCTTCGTGAGCAGCTCAAGACCGATCCCGAGCCCGGCAAGACCGAGATTCTGCTCGTGAACGCTTCGGTCATCGAAGTGCGCGACGAGGGCGATCTGCGCCGCGTGGCCGTGTACTTCGACGTGCTCATGCGCGAAGATCAGCGTGCTGCCCGTCCCGAGCAGGTACGCGAGGTATGGCATTTTGTGTGCTCCAGAGCCGAGGGCGACAGCTGGAAGCTCGACGGCATTCAGCAGCTTGCCTAGCAGCTTGAGAAAAGGGCGTTTCGGACGCGCCTTTTCATGATGAACAGACAGCCGGTTTCTCCGTTTCGGGGAGACCGGCTTTTTTGCGTTCTTTTCTGACGTCGTGCCGCACCGAAGGCCTGTCTGACCTGCGAGGATACTGCCGAAGACGTTTCCGGAGCAGAAGCGGATGATGGAACACGCTCCCGGAGCACGGAACGACGGGCTTTGGAGTGTGTTCCCGTTGCCGTTTGCACAAAAGAAGTTAGTATCAGCGTTTTGCCATGATTACTCACGGCTGCCTGGGGTCTGCGGCGCTCCCTTATCATGGGTGTTCTGCTAGTGTGGGGACTGTTCCGGGATGATCCGGGCAAGAAACACGGAGAGCGCGTCATGAAAAGATTGCTTTCTCTTTTGGCTTTTCTGGCTTTGTCGGTTCCTTCTGCTGCCTGTGCCGACTGGTTTTTCGTTCGCGGTTCCGGCGAAACGGCGACCTTTGAATCCACGGCCCGTCCCACCGTGGCGGTGAAGGCGTCGCCCGGGTTCACCACCGTGGCTCAGGGCAAGATGTCCGTCATGCTGTCAGGGGAACGGCAGCTTCCGCGCACGGATCCCGGCACGGTGTGGTACTGCCTGAGCGCCAGAGACGGTGCGCAGCTCGCCGTGGCGCTGGCCGACGCCGGTTCCCGGCACTGGTATCCCGGCATCATGGAAACCAACCTTGAGTTTCTTCCCGTGCTGTACCGTTGCGGCGGCGACAGGCCGGGCAGCGTGACGCAGCGGGTGTTCATCCGTCCCGTGCAGCTCGATCCGTGGATGGGGGCGTTCGACAGAAGCGGCAAGGGCTGGACAGCAGGCGTGTTCGTCAGTCAGTACGAGTGGATCGTGAACAACGGAGAATGCAAGCTTCTTGTGGAATATCGCGAGCCGTATGCCTCTGAACGCTGTCCCATCGTGGACGACGCGCAGCTTCGCGCCTTTGTTCAGCGTGCGGACACGGCCTTTTCGGCGCGATTCGGTGAAAACGGAGACATTCCCGTTTCCGGCGTGCGGCCCTACGCCTGGGGGCATGAAGGCATATCGTCGAATCTGCTCGGCGTCGTGCTCGGATCCACCATGGAATATCCGTTTTAATCGGCATGCAAAGGTGACTTTCCTGTCCTTCGTCGTGCGGAAGTCTCCCGGTAACCGGAGCGATTGCCCGGGATAGTCGTGCGAGGCGGGATGTTCAGGGCAAAATGACCGAAGGGAGGACGGCGCGTTTTCCGCTTCCTCCGGGCATGGAATGGGGGGCTTCATCTTTTGCGGAACGCGGCCGGTTTCTCCGTCTCGCACGGGGAACCGGCCTTTTTTCTCGCCCATGCTCTTGACTTGGCGGACCGGCGTCTTATGTGACTGTTGGGCCCGCACGCAGTCGGGCCCTTCATTCAGTCATGACCGGTCGGCGGCGAATCCGCAGGTCCGGAAGCATATCAGGAGGCCATCTCATGGCGGAAACCACCCATCAGTTTCGCGCGGAAACGTGCAAGCTGCTCAACATTCTTACCCATTCCCTGTATACCAATCACGAGATATTCCTTCGTGAACTTCTTTCCAACGCCTCCGACGCCCTGGAGAAGGTGCGCTTTCTTCAGACCACGGGAGCTGAGGTACGCGATCCCGAGCTGCCGCTTGAAATCCGCATCACCACGGACAAGGACAACCATGTCATTACTGTTGCCGATACCGGCATAGGCATGACGGAACAGGAACTGATCGACAACCTCGGCACCATCGCCCGTTCCGGTTCCGAAGAATTTCTGAAGGCTCGCGAGGCGGAAAAGGCCGCGGCAAAGCCTGCCGACGAGGAAAAGCCCGCCGAAGAGACGAAGGCTGACGATGAGGACGAAGAAAAGTCCATCAATGCCGAAGAGCCCATCGTCGAGCACGACGACAGCAAGCCCGACGATGCTTCCCAGATCATCGGTCGTTTCGGCATAGGCTTCTATTCCGTGTTCATGGTGGCGAAGAAGGTGGAAGTCACCTCCGTGTCCGCCACGGGCGACGGCGTACCGCACGTGTGGACGTCCGACGGCACGGGCAGCTTCACCATCCGCACGCTGGAAGGCGCGGAAGCTGAAGGCGTGAAGCGCGGCACCTGCATCAGAATTTTCCTCCGCGATGAAGCGCACGAGTACGAGGAAAAGTTCCGTCTTGAGGGCATCATCCGCAAGCATTCCAACTTCCTGCCCTTTGCCATCCAGCTTGACGGAGAGCGCGTCAACACCACGGCGGCGCTGTGGCGCGAGCCCAAGTTCTCCATCACGAAGGAACAGTACAACGAGTTCTACAAGTTCCTTACCTACGATCAGAAGGAACCTCTGGACGTCATTCACTTTTCCGTTGACGCACCCGTGCAGTTCAACTGCCTGCTCTATATTCCCGGCAGCACCGTGGACGTCTTTGACGAGCGCAAGGACGAATGGGGGCCGGATCTTTACGTGCGCCGCGTACTCATAGACCGCCACAACAAGGAGCTTCTGCCCAGCTACTTCGCCTTCATGAAGGGCGTAGTGGACACCGAGGATCTTCCGCTCAACATTTCCCGCGAAACTCTGCAGGAAAACGTGGTGCTGCGCAAGATAGGCCAGACCATCACGCGTCAGCTCCTCACTCATTTCGAGCGCCTGGCCAAGAACGATCCCGAGAAGTACGAGACGATATGGAAGCTGCACGGCAAGTACATCAAGTTCGGTTTCGACAGCTATCAGTACCGCGACCGCGTGGCTCCGCTGCTGCGTTACTATTCCACAGCTCAGGAAGACAAGTTCACGAGTCTTGACGACTACGTTTCCCGCATGAAGCCCGACCAGAAGGAAATCTGGTACGTGGCCGCCTCGTCCATGGAAGCGGCAAAGGTCAATCCTCACCTCGGACAGTTCCGCCGCAAGGGGCTGGAAGTGCTGTACCTCACCGATCCGGTGGATGAGTTCGCGCTCGAAGCCATCATGGAGTACCAGAAGCATCCCTTCAAGTCCGTGGAGCTTGCCGAAGCCGGAGCGCTGGACGCCTTCCCCGATGTGGAAAACGCCGAGCCGAAGCCCGAACCCCTGTCCGAAGAGCAAAAGCCGGAGCTTGACGCCCTCATAAGCGCCGTGAAGACCATTCTCGGCGATCAGGTGAAGGACGTGCGCGCAGCCACCCGCCCCATCGACGCAGCGGCCTGCCTCGTGTCGCCCGACGGCGTGACGTCGTCCATGGAAAAGCTCATGCGCGTCATGCAGAAGACCGACGGCATCCCGCAGAAGATTCTTGAACTCAATCCCGACAACGCACTTGTGCGCTCTCTCATGCGCATCTGCAGGGAAGGGGCGGAGGACGACACCTTCAAGGACATGGTGAACGCCCTGTTCGACACTACGCTTCTGCTCGACGGCTACATGAACGAGCCCTTTGCCATGGCCGAGCGCAGCATGCGCCTGCTGCGTCAGGCTGCGGGCTGGTATTCCGACCTGCGCAAGTAACCTCAAGGAGAAAGCCCATGTACTACGACCTTCTCATTCACGTGGACGACAACGATCCCGCCCGTCTCAATCTCGCTTTCAACAACGTGGCCAACTACCGTGCCGGTCTGCCGGGCGAGGAATTTCGCGTGGTCATGGTGGCCAACGGTCCGGCCGTGCAGCTCTTCACCCGCGAAAACAAGGCGCTTGCCGAACGCGGCGCGAAGCTCATGGCCGAAGGGCTTTCCATCAGGCTGTGCAACAATGCGCTGACTACGTTTAACATATCCCGTGCCGATCTGTGGGAAGGCTGTGAAGTCGTGCCCGCGGGCGTAGTGGAAATCGTGAAGCTTCAGCGCGAGGGCTTTGCCTTCCTGCGTCCGTAGACCGTCCTGTCTGCGGCAGCGCACGCCACATTTGCCCATACCTCTGACGGGGCGGAGAAATCCGCTCCGCTTTTTTTTAATCTTTGGAGCCGCATTCTCCGGCAAAGGAGCTTTTGAGGGGGAGCTCCGGGGCGTGCCTTTTCATGAAAAAAGGGCGGACGTTTCGGCCTGTGTCCCGGCAGCAGCCGGAAAATCCTGCGGCAGGCACTATCGGGCAAGAAGTAAAGAGAATCGTATCTGGAGGCCTGCACGGTTCCTGCTATTCTGACCATGAACCCGAAAGGCCGGGAATACGGATGCGACGCAGCGCGTTGCCGTACGACGGCATGGACAGGCATTTCATGTTAAATCGCCATGGTGAAGGAAGTGTTCTCTTCACCGGGCAAGGGAGTTCTCTTATGAAGAAAGTCGGCGCTCTTGGAACCATGCTTCTTGCGGGAATGACCATGTTCTCTTCTTCCGTGGCTCTTGCCTCTTCGGAAGAAGTTCTCGACAGACGAGCCGCAGCGGCAAGAAACATGCAGAAGTTCCTCGGCACGGAAACGTCGTCGCTCTCCGCCACCGATCCCGAGTTCGCCGCCATGCGCGACAGACTTCTCTACGGAGAAATTGCGGATCACGGCACGCTTTCCGACGCACAGCGGGAACTCGTCACGCTGGTGGTGCTCGTTGCCGGTCAGACGCTGGATGACTTCAAAACGCACGTAACCGCCGCGCTCCGCGTGGGTGCGAGCCCCGTGGAGATACGCGAGGCCGTGTACCAGTGCGCGCCGTACGTGGGCTTTTCCCGCGCCGAAGCCGCGCTTCGCCTCATGAACGAGGTGTTCACGCAGCAGGGCATTGCTCTTCCTCTGGAAGCACAGGGCACCGTAACGGAGCAGACGCGCTACACCGACGGCCTTGCCGTACAGAAGTCCATTTTCGGCGACGCCATAGACACCATGCACGAAACCTCGCCGGAAGATCAGAAGGCCATTGTTCAGAACTATCTTTCCTCCTGGTGCTTCGGCGACATTTACACCCGAAAGGGACTGGATCTGAAAATGCGGGAGCTTCTGACCTTCTCCGTCATCAGCGCCTTCGGCGGATGCGACGCGCAGGTTCGTTCCCACGTGCAGGGCAACCTTGCCGTGGGCAACACCAGAGAGAACATGATCGACGCGCTGGCCCAGAGCCTGCCCTACATCGGCTTTCCCCGCACGCTGAACGCCCTTGCCTGCGTGAACGCCGTCGCGCCCGCCGCACCCGCAGCGAAGTAGGGGCCCTTCTTCTCATCCGCACGGGAGAACTGTTCCCCTCGCGTTTACCTCTGTCCGTGAAAAGCACGGCAGTCTTTCCCTGCAATCTTTTTCCGGCGGCCTTCCCCCGTCCGGTCTTTTCTGGAGCATACATGATGAAAAAGGAACATTCTGCCTATCCTGAATCGTTCAGTCGTCGTGACGGCGGCCTTTCGACCTCAAGGCGCGCCTTCTTGAAAACGCTGGTTCTCGGAGCGTTGGCGGTGCCTGCGTCCGCGCTTTTTGCCAGAACCGCCTTTGCCGCTCAGGCGGGAGGAGACAACGTGCTCATCATTTATTTTTCTCATTCCGGCAATACCCGCAGACTGGCGGGATTCATCCATGACCGCGTGGGCGGCCGGATGGTCGAGCTGAAGACCGAGCGGCCCTATCCCGAAGATTACGACGCCGTGGTGGACGAGGCGAAGAAAGAGCAGGAGGCGAACGCCCGGCCCGCCATCACCACCACGCTTGACGGACTCGACAAGGTGGACACCGTGTTCATCGGCTATCCCAACTGGTGGGGCACGCTGCCCATGCCCTTCTTCACGCTGCTTGAGCGCTATCCCATGGCGGGAAAGACCGTGATTCCGTTCTGCACCCACGAGGGCAGCCGCTTCGGGCGCAGCGAGAGGGATTTGCGCAGTCTCTGCCCGCAGGCCCGCCTGCTGGAAGGCTTCGAGGTGCGGGGGTCCCGTGTTTCCGGCGCGGAAAAGGACGTGGCCGAATGGCTGACCGGCCTCGGCCTGACGGCGGCCCGGTAGCTTCCCCCCTCTTTTAGTCTTGGACAGGGGCCGCCCTTCGCGCCGGCCGGGGGAATTTTCCCCCGGCTTTCGGATGAGGCGCGCCGCTGTCGCGGACAATCTTGCGCGTTGAGGACGGCGCGGCGTTTCTTCCCGGAATCCATGTCGCCGTAGCGTGCATCGGCGCTGCCGGACTGCCGAAGCGTTTTCCCGCTATGAAAAAGCCCCGTTTCCGGGGCTTTTTTTATGGATGCATGAGCAATCAGGACAGACCGGACAACAGTCTTCTCCGGTTCATGTCCCGAAGCGGCGGTTCGCCGAACACTCTCTTGTATTCTCTGTTGAACTGAGTCACGCTTTCGTAGCCCACGCTTATCGCGGCGCTCGAGGCCCGTTCGTGTTCCAGAAGCATGAGTCTCTGTGCTTCATAGAGGCGAAGCTGCTTCTGGTACTGCAGGGGGCTGAGCCCCGTGAGCAGCTTGAAGTGGCGATGCAGGTTGGAGGCGGACATATTGACCTTGCGCGCCAGATCATCCACCCGGAGCGGATGCCTGTAGTTTTCGTGTATCCAGTTGATGGCCTGCAGAACCTGATGATTCTGCGTACCAGGGGTGTTGAGCTGGCGCAGCAGGCCGCCGTGCGGACTGATGAGCAGAAGATAGTGAAGCTCGCGTAGCATCATGGGTGCGCGGAAGGGAATCTGTTCCGGCTTTTCCAGAAGCGTGACGAGGCGAAGGAACATTTCCGAGATGTCGGCGTCGGCATCTGCCACGGACACGCCGGGACTCTCTTCGTCACGGGGGGCAAGTGTGTCCTTCATCTCCATGGAGAGGGAGGCGAGAAGTTTTTTGTCGAGATACAGATACACGAACAGAAAAGGGTGTTCAGGGGTCGGCTTTTCCACATAGGAGGCAATGGGCATGTCGACGCCTGCCACCACGGACTGCCCCTGGGCATACACATATTCCTGTCCGGCCATGACGGAATGTTTCGTGCCCTGCACCACGAGTCCCACGAGCGGTTTTTCAAAGCACTGCTCGGGCGTGCTGCCTTCTTCTCGTCGGACGAGGTGCAGTCCTCCTATGGCGGTGGAGACAATGCCGGGCCTGTCCAGATAGTGAAGCAGCTTTTCCTTCAGCTCCTGTTGCACTCTGGCGTTTTTTTGCGGTTCATTTGACATGGAAGCATGACCTCCGCGTGTCTGAATGCCTGTCGGGTGCGGCATGGACTGCCTGAAAGAAGAACGGACGTTTCCCGACGTTTCGGTGCAGGAAATCGCCCGTACCGGCAAGTCGGCATCACGTCATCTGTTCCCACCAGCGGGAAAAGCCCGGCATGGGCTGGTCAAGGAAGACGACGTCGCCGATGACGGGCGTGACCAGCGAAAACTTTTTGTCTGCCGCGGCCGCGGTCACGCGGCGGAAGGGATCATCCCAGGAGTGATACGCCAGGGAGAATTTGCCCGCGTGCGCCGGCAGAAAGGCTTTGGCCCCCATGTCCTGTGCCGCCTGCACCGCTTCTTCCGGCGTCATATGGATGTACTTCCATCGTTCGTTGTACTGGCCGCAGTCGAGCAGCGCCAGATCCGGACTGCCGAATCTCTGCGCTATGTCGGCAAAGTGCGGGCCGTATCCGCTGTCGCCGCTGAAGAACACGCGCCTTGCCGTCGATTCCAGCATGAAGCCCGTCCACAGCGTTCTGTTTCTCGTGAGAGAGCGGCCGGAGTAGTGACTTGCCGTGGTGAGCGTGACGCGCACGTTTTTGCCGATTTCCACGCTGTCGCCCCAGTCGGCCTCGTGCACGGCGCTTCGGGAAAAGCCCCATCGTCTGAAATGAGCGCCCGTGCCGAGTCCGCAGACGACCATCTTTGTTTTTTCCTTCAGCGCCATGACGGTGGGATAGTCCAGATGGTCCCAGTGGTCGTGGGAAATGAGCAGACCGTCGACGGGGGGCAGATCACGCGCCGTGAGGGGAGTGGTCCCCGCAAAGGCCCGTGTGCTGAAGGATACCGGCGCGGCGTGATCGCTGAATACCGGGTCGATAAGAAAACGCCGTCCTCCGAGATGGAGAAGAAAGCTGGAGTGACCGAGCCAGATCACCGCGTCCCTTGAGGCGTCGAGTCTGCTGAAGTCGGGCGTGCGGGACGGCACGGGGCACGGAGGCTCGGGATCGGTCTTTTTTTCCACGAGAGAGCGGATGAGCGCTCCGACAAAGCTGCTGCCGTCGCTGAGCACGGGGCGGGGAATGAGATTGCGGAACTCTCCGTCGGCATAGTGCGGAGAAAGGAGAATGCGCCGCATCTCCTCCCCTTCGGGCAGGGCGCCGAACTTCTCCTGACCAAGAAAGCTCAGCACCCCGCCTGCGCCCGCGCCCGCGGTGACGGCGCCTCCGGCAAGAATGCCGAGAAACTTCCGTCGATTCATCGGCCGTCTGCTCCGTCGGCGCGCAGGCCGAGTCCGAGCCGGTAGGCCTGTTCGGGGAAGGGCGTGCCGTTGATGGAACCTTCGAGCCATACGCCGGGGGCGATGACGCGTCCGGCGTCCTGCCAGCCGAGGTATTCCAGAAGCACGTCGTAATGGGTGAGTATGGGGCTTTCGTTCCGTTTTGAGTTGTTGGCGTAGGTCATGAGCAGCACGGCCTGCTTTTTTACGTGAATGGATCCGTTTATGGCGTAGAAACGGTCGATGACGGCCTTGAGCTGGGCGGAGATGCCGAAATAGTACATGGGCGTGACGAAGGCCACGAGGTCGGCCCCGACGATATGCTCGCGCACGAAGGAAAAGTCATCGTCGAACACGCACGGGCCGTTCATGCCGCAGCTGTTGCAGCCGGTGCAGGCATGAACGTTGCTGTGTGCGGCGTCGAAGCGCGTCACGTGGTGGCCCGCCTCGCTGGCGCCTCGTATGAAGTGTTCGGCAAGAGTGTTGGAATTGCCGTGCCTCCGGGGACTTCCGGTAAGAACCAGTATGTTCATCCCGTGCTCCTTGCTGTTTTCTGCGGCAACGGCGGAAGAGGTGCGCAGAAAAGCGCCGTGCATAAGGGCGCTTCCCGCCGCGGCGGCCGTCGCCATGAGGGATGTTCTGATGAAGCTGCGTCGATCCATGAGAGCTCCTTCTTGCTTTTGCGGGAAGGACGTACGGCGGCATGGCCGCCTTTTCATTGCACGGTATCGTCGACGGGGAAGTGCAGCTAGATACTATCCTTTCGATTAATTGCCCGATTCTTTCAAGCCGGGAAGAAATGCAACGCGGGAAAAAAGAAAAGCGCCGCCCGGAGGCGGCGTTTTCTGCTCAGGAGGCTGCCTTTTGTCCGCCGCTGAAAGATGGGAGGGACGGCGGATAAAAGGCGGAAAAAGGTCAGGCCGGAACGACGGCGTGTTCCTTTTCCAGGTATTCGTTGTATTCCCGGCGCAGCGTCTCCACAAGCTCGTGCACGGAGACAATGCTGTTCACTTTGGCCACGTTGGAGCCGCAGAACACGAAGCCCTTGTCGAGATTGCCCTTCATGGCGTTGATGAGCGCGGAGGAAATGCAGTAGGGCGTCGTGGAGGGATCGCAGGTCTTGATGCAGTGGAACACGCATTTGAAGGGTTTTCTTTTGCCTTCGCGGGCGGATTCGATGAAGTCGTTTCTGAGAGCCCGTCCCGGCATGCCCACGGGGCTGTGGATGATGGTGACGTCTTCTTCTTTCGCGTTCACATAGGCCTGTTTGAAGCGCATGTCGGCGTCGCATTCATCGGTGGCCACGAAACGGGTGGCCATCTGCACGCCGGAAGCGCCGAGGGAGAGCATTTTCGCAATGTCCGATCCGCTGAACACGCCGCCGCCCGCAATGACGGGAATGGCGCGACCGGCCTTGTCTTCCAGAGCCTTTGCGGCGTCGACTACGCCGGAAACCAGATTTTCGAGCGCAAAGGAAGCATCGAAGATATGTTCCTCGGAAAAGCCGAGATGACCTCCGGCCTTGGGACCTTCGAGCACGAAGGCGTCGGGAATGAGGCCGGTTTTGTGCATCCATTTCTTGGCTATGAGCGTGGCGGCGCGTCCGGAAGAGACGATGGGCACGAGCTTGGTGCGGAATTCTTCCTTCTTCTGCGCGCAGGTATCCAGAAAGATCTTCGGCAGATCCATGGGAAGTCCGGCGCCGGAAAAGACGACGTCGGCGCGGGATTCAATGGCCGTGCGCACCATTTCCGCAAAGGTGGTGAGTGCGACCATGACGTTCACGCCTATGATGCCCTTTGTGGCGGCGCGGGCCTTTTCGATTTCGCGGCGCAGCGCGCGTACGTTGGCTTCCACGGGGTTGGAGGCCACGTCGGGCTCACGCATGCCCACCATGGCGCCGGCAATGACGCCTATGCCGCCTTCATTGGCCACGGCGGACGCCAGGCCGGAAAGAGATATGCCAACGCCCATGCCGCCCTGAACGATGGGCGTGCGGGCGACAAGGTCACCTATTTTCAACGCAGGGAAAGACATGAAAAACCATCCTTCCGTTCTCCTGAGAGAGAAGCGGAGTTGTTCGTTATAAAGAGCTCGTCCTTAAGAGCGGGACCATTGTAAAACCCCTTTTGGTTTATGACAAGGGGGGAAGAAAAAATACAGTTATTACCGGATAAGCATTAAAAGCCGTCAGTTCAGACGGTTAGTTGTAAATTTAACGGTATTTTCAAAAAAAGGGCGAAAAATTTTTTGATGCGTTTTCAACAGAGATTCCCCAGATAAAAGAAGGCTGGAACGTATGTGGAAAGGCATTGTTGCGTGAATGTGACAAAAAGGCCATGACGATACGTTTTTGTTTTGTATGCGGGCCCCGCTTCGGCGCATGAAAGCATGCCCGGCGGACGTGTCTCTGGAACGGGGGAGTCCTCCTGGCAGGGGGGCAGGGCTCTGGAAAGCGTCTTTGCCGGGGAAAACGACGGTTATGGACTCTTTGCTTCTTTTGGCGTAAGGAAGAAGGCTATGCCGACGGCAGGACCCGAGGCGTAACGGAAAAACAGGATATGCGTGTGAAATCGTCCTATGCGGAAACGCTGGCCTTTGACGACGCCTCTCTGGCCAGTCAGCTTTTCGGCCCCCTGAATGCTCATCTGGAACTTATTGCCGACGCTTCCGGCGCGGATCTGCAGACCCGCGGAACGGAACTGACCGTGAGCGATCCGCGTCCGGCGCAGCGGGAACTTCTGCTCAATCTTTTCACGCAGGGGTACGGGCTTCTGCGCAGCGGGCATACCCTGCGCGGCGAAGACCTGCTTCAGGGCTATGAAGAGCTTCTGCGCAACCCCCATGCCGACATAAGCAGAATGTTCCGCGAGGCGAGCGTCATTGTTTCTCCCCGCAAGAGTATCATTGCCCGCAATACCGCACAGCGGCAGTATATGGAGCTGCTGCGGCGCAACGAGCTCGTGTTTGCCACGGGACCTGCGGGCACGGGCAAGACCTATCTTGCCGTGGCCATGGCCATTTCCATGCTTGCCGCCAAAAGAGTGAAGAAGATCGTGCTCACCCGGCCCGCCGTGGAAGCGGGAGAAAAGCTCGGCTTTCTGCCCGGCGACATGGAAGACAAGGTAAATCCCTATCTGCGTCCGCTCTATGACGCGCTCAGCGACATGCTCGGTCCCCAGGGCTTTGCGCAGAAGCAGGAATCCGGCGTCATTGAAGTCGCGCCGCTTGCCTTCATGCGCGGCCGCACGCTCAACGACGCTTTTCTTATTCTCGACGAGGCGCAGAACACCACGCGCGAGCAGATGAAGATGTTTCTTACCCGCATGGGTTTCGGTTCCCGGGTGGTGGTTACCGGCGACGTGACGCAGATAGACCTTCCCCCCGTCAACAGAGCCTTTCTGCGCGAGGGCGAAAAGGAAGGGGAAACGCGTTCGGGACTCGTGCACGCCCTGAAGGTGCTCGACGGCGTACGCGGCGTGGCCTTCCATCATTTCCACAGTTCCGACGTGGTCCGTCATCCGCTGGTGGGCCGTATCGTGGAAGCCTACGATATTTATGAAAAAAACTAGGAAGAAATCGCCGGTCAGCGTTTCCCAGCTTCTGGGACACTCCCGTTCCATGTTCCTGCATCATCATCACGACTGGGGGCTTCTGTCCCTGGCTGCGGCGCTGGTGTTCATGTCGCTTCTGTGTGCGATTCAGCCTGGACGCACCTCCAGCGTGGTCTATCCCGCCGGTGAGATTGCCGCGCACGACGTGGTTTCCGACAGGGATCTGCTTGTGGAGGATCCGCAGGCCACGCAGCTTCGCCGTGACAGGGCGCTCGCACTCCAGCCCATGGTCTTCGACATCGACAAGAAGGCCATGGAGAGCTTCCGGGAAGAGAGTCTCGGGCTTCTGGACGAGATCAACAAGCGCGGGCTGGACAGCGCGGGGCTTGAGCACGTGCGCCGCGCCTTCAATGAGCGGCATCTTTCCGATGTTTCCTCCTCATCCTTCCGGCTGCTCACGGCCTCCTACGTGCAGGAATATCTGCTCGGCACGCTCATTCCGTGGATGGAATCCACTCTGGCAAACGGCGTCATTGCCGACATGCGGCAGATAGCCAACACCGACAATGCCGTCATCGTGCGCGACCTCGACAGCGGCACGGAAATCCTGCGCACGCAGGCCGGGGGACTCAAGGATCTGCGCTCGTTTCAGGTGGCGCTCGGCCGCAAGCTGCGCGCCGAGGGAAAGCTCAATTCCCGTGTCAAGATAGCGCTCCAGGAAATCATGCCCCTCATGGTGGTGCCCTCGCTTGCCGTGAATCAGGAAGTCACGAGCCAGCGCAACGAGGAAATGCTTGCCGCCGTGGAACCCGTGTTCTACAAGGTGCAGCCCGGCGAAGTGCTCGTGCGCGCGGGCGACATGGTGACCCACGAACAGCAGATCAAGCTTCAGGCGCTGTTCCGCGCCGCGCCCGGCGTGGTGGACTGGCACGTGTTCGGCGGCTGCGTGGTACTGGGCATTTTTCTGCTGCTCGGGCTTTTCATCACGCCGAGCGGCAACAAGGGCACGGTGCTGCGCACCAAGGATCAGAATCTCATAGCGCTGCTTCTTGTGGTGTTCGGCGTGGCGGCCTGGTGCACCATGTACGTGCTTGCGGCCGCAGCCTCGGCATCCACGGCGCACATTCTCGCCTTTGCCTTCCCTGTGGCGGGCGGAACCGGCATGGCTGCGCTCATCTTTGCCGCGCGCCGCTACTGCACTGTGGGGCTCATGCTTTCCTTCTTTGCCACGGTCATATTCCGCGGCGACATTGCGCTGTTCTTCTTCTATTTCATGTCGTCCATGACCAATACCTGGCTTGTGCTGCGCGCGCAGAACCGGCAGGACGTCATATGGGGCAGCGTGCCGCTGCTTCTCTGGATGCTCATGACCGGCTTCGGCGCGGCGCTTTTCATCCACGTGGAATGGTCGCAGATGCCGCTTCTGCTGCTGGCGCTCGTGTGCAACGCCGTGGGATCGCTTTTTCTGCTCTTCGCCCTCAGCCCCGTTCTTGAAATGCTCATGGGCTACACCACGCGTTTTCGCATGATGGAGCTCATGAATCTCGAGCATCCGCTGCTGCAGGAACTCATGATGACCGTGCCCGGCACCTATCATCACTCCCTCGTGGTTTCCAACCTCGTGGAGGCGGGAGCGGCGGCCATAGGCGCCAACAGTCTTCTGTGCAAGGTGGGCGCGCTCTATCACGACATCGGCAAGATTTCCCGCCCCGAGTATTTCGTGGAAAATCAGTTCGGCGGTCCCAATCCGCACGACAGGCTTTCTCCGGCCATGAGCGCGCTTATTCTTTTCTCCCACGTGAAGCAGGGTGCGGAACTTGCGGAAGAATACCACCTCGGTCGCGAGATCACCGACATCATCGTGCAGCATCACGGCACGCGCGGGGCCATGTATTTCTACAACAAGGCTCTGCAGATGGGCGAGAATCCGCGTCTTCAGGACTATTCCTACCCCGGTCCGAGACCGCAGACCAAGGAAGCCGCCATCGTCATGCTGGCCGACTCCGTGGAAGCCTCGAGCCGCACGCTGGTGGATCCCACGCCTGCGCGCATCCGCGCTCACGTCACCAAGATAGTGAAGGGCGTGTACGCCGAAGGACAGCTCGACGAGTCCGACCTCACCTTTCGCGATCTCAACAAGCTCATCGACAGCTTCGTGCGCATCATCATCGGGCTTTTTCATCAGCGCATCGCCTACCCCGAGGAAAAGTCCGATCCGCACAGAAACGCCCGAAAGAACGAGGAATGCCGTCGCGAGGAGGCCGAGGACCTGCGCCCAGAATGGGAGATATCCTCCCCGCAGAAGCAGGAAAAACCTTCCCGCACGCCGTCCGGCGCGGAGGAACGTTCCGCCTCTGCCGGTGCAGGAGCACAGGAACAGGGCGTCTCTGAAGCGGGAGAGGCAGAGCGCGTCAGGCCGTCCGGAAACGGAGAGACCCCCGGCACGGAAGGCGCATGCTCCGCCGCGCAGAGCGGAGGAGCGAAAGAGAGGAACGCGCTGCCGGAAGGTTCCGGCACCGGGGAGAAGGACGCATGAGCGGAATGACCGGCCTCGTCGTGGATATGCGTCGTCCCTGCCTGGTCTGCCGCCGGGAATGGCTGAATCTTCTTTCTTCCATGCGCGAGGCCGCAGACGAGGCGGGCATGCTGCCCTCGGAACCGAACGGCCCCCGCGCCGGGGAGAGCGCCAGGGGACGGGAACCTGCGGCAATGGGCGTGCTGCTCATCGTGGCGGGCGACGGCGACATTGCCGAGGTGAACCTTCGTAATCTCGGCTGCTCCGGCCCCACCAACATCCTGAGCTTCCCCGGCGGAGAAGGGGAGATAGGCACGCTCTTTCTCAGCGTCGATACGCTGGAGCGCGAAAGCGTGCTCTACGGACAGGATGCGGCCGAGCACGCAAGACGGCTGCTCGCCCACGGCATGGGCCATATTCTGGGGTTCGACCACGGTCCGGACATGGACGAGTTCTGCGCGTATCTGGAAGAATCCTGTCCGCTTCCGGGAAAGACGCAGGAATAGACTCTTGACGTTCCGCCCTGCGTAGTACAAGCTGAAAAATCCTTTTCGTCATCAGGCGGGCCTTCCGTGCGAGCGGCCCGCACATCTCATATATCGGAGACAACATGGCCAGAATACAGAATGAACACCGTTGCGGCTGGGTCGCGCTCATGGGACCGCCCAACGCAGGCAAGTCCACGCTGCTCAACGCCCTGCTCGGGCAGAAGATCAGCATTGTGACGTCCAAGCCGCAGACCACGCGCAGCCGCGTGGTGGGCATCATGTCGGAGCCGGGCGCGCAGGTCATCTTCATGGATACCCCCGGCGTGAATCATTCGCGCCAGCAGCAGCGCGGTCACCTCAGCAAGATGATGAGCCAGGCCGCCTGGCAGAGCATGGCTGCCGCCCACGCCATCATGCTGGTGCTCGACTCGGAACTCTACATCCGCAGACCGGAATTTCTCGACCGCGACATACAGTCCCTGCGCGATGCCCTTGTCGACGACGAGCGCCCGCTGCTCGTGGTGGTGAACAAGGTCGATCTTTTCCACGACAAGTCGCGCATGCTGCCTCTTCTGGTCACGCTTCAGGAATACTTCCCGAATGCCGAAGTCTTCCCCATGTCCGCACTGACCAAGGACGGCCTCGACGAGCTCAAGAAGATCATCACGGACATGATGCCCGAAGGCGAGTCTCAGTTTCCCGAAGATCAGCTCTCCACCGCGCCCACGCGCTTTCTTGCTGCGGAAATCGTGCGCGAGAAGGTGTTCGAGCGTCTGCGTCAGGAGGTTCCCTACACCACGGCCGTGGACATCGAGGCCTGGGAGGAGGATCCGGAGCGCGACCTTACCGTCATTCACGCGGTGATCTTCGTGCAGCGTCCCTCGCACAAGGCCATGGTCATAGGCCGGGCGGGCGCAACCATCAAGGAAATAGGCACGGAAGCCCGCCGGGACATTCAGAAGCTCATCGGCGGCAAGGTGCATCTTCAGCTCTGGGTCAAGGTAAAGGACAACTGGGCAGAGGATACCGAGCTGCTCCACGACCTTGGTCTGGAAGACGATTAGCATTTCAGGGGTCGCCTAAGGGCGGCCCTTTTCGCAGACTTATCGAGCGCCCGAAGGGGCGAAAGGCTGGATGAACATGACGTTGCTGGAAGAACGCTGGAGAGGAGTGCTGGACAACATGGCCGAGGCCGTGCGGAGAGCCGGACGAAAGGATGGCAGCGTGCGCCTCGTGGCGGTGTCGAAGTTTCATCCCGCGTCGGACGTTGCCGAACTGTGCCGCCTCGGACAGAAGGACTTCGGCGAAAACTACATTCAGGAAGCCCGTGCCAAGCAGGGGGAGCTTGCGCAGCTTGATATCCGCTGGCACGCCATAGGCCCGGTGCAGACCAACAAGGCCAGAGAAGTGGCCGGGCATTTCTCGCTTCTGCACACGCTCGACCGCGTGGATCTCGCGCGTGCCCTTGTGCGCCGCCTGCCCGAAGACGGCACGCAGGACGTTCTCATTCAGGTGAACGTGGGCGAGGAACCGCAGAAGTCCGGCGTCCTTCCGGCCGCGCTTGCGCCCCTTTTCGACGCGCTTCTTTCAGGCGGACTTATTGGAGCCGAAGGCCCGGGGCTTCGCGTGCGCGGGCTCATGTGCCTGCCGCCGCGCTGCGGTGAGGGCGAGCAGGCAAGGCCTTACTTCGTCATGCTGCGCCGTCTGCGCGACGACATGGAAAAGCGCTTCGGCCTGCCTCTGCCCGAGCTTTCCATGGGCATGTCGGGCGATTACCGCGAAGCCATAGAGGAAGGAGCCACGCTCATCCGCGTGGGCACGGACATCTTCGGGCCGAGACCGGTGAAGGGACGGACGCTGTAGACGCGCATCGGATATCGTCTGTATTCAGGCAAAAAGAAGCCCGGGAGCGGAAAGCTTCCGGGCTTCTTTTTGCCTGGCGACCGAGGCGGGCGGACGCGACCGTGCTTCGGCGGGTCTGCACCCGGCAGGACGGAACACGGCGCCTGCACGACCGAAAACGCCCGGCAGGGACGCGACGCCTTTTGGCGCCGTTCAAAAGCGGGCGCAGCGCGGCAGATTCGGTGACAATGCGCGACGACGCCTACATTTCCAGAGAGCGGGCGAAGCTGGCAATGAGAATGGCTCCGGCCTGCGCCACGTTGAGGGAGTCGAAGTCGCGGCGGAAGGGAATGCACAGGCTGCATTCGCAGTGCTTGAGCACGCCGGGGCGCACGCCCTTGTCTTCGTTGCCGAGCACCAGAAGGGCGGGCAGGGGCAGCTTTTCCGTGAGAGGATTCACGCTGTCGTCGACCTTCTGCGCCGCGCAGGTGACGAATCCTGCGTCCCGGGCTTCCTTGACGGCACGGGAGAGATTGACCACCTGAGTGATGGGCAGTCTTTCCAGCGCGCCTGCGGCCGAGCGGCGGGCGCCGGGGCCGAGAAAGGCACTGTTGTGCCTCGGCAGGATGAGGCCTGCGCCGCCCATGGCAAAGAGCGTGCGGGCAAGCGTGCCCACGTTGCCGGGATCCTGCACCTGATCGAGCGCCACCATGAGCGGCAGAGGCGCGTGCGCGGCCTGTTCCAGAAAGGTTTCCCACGGCGTGAACGCGGCGTCGCGCAGGCGCGCAATGACGCCCTGATGTCCCGCATGGGCGGCCATGCGCGAGAGCGTGTCGTCGTTCACGAGGGAGAAGCGCACGCCGTACTCACGACACAGATCAAGCAGCCGGGAACTTTCGGCGCTGGCGCGTCCCTTGCGCACATACACCATGTCCACCTTCTCCGGCTCGCGTTCCAGAAGCTCCAGCACGGGCTTCATGCCCGGCAAAAAATTTTCCATATCTTTGTCAGTCGTCGTCATTATAAGTTATTTCCGCTGGATAACGTTAAAAAATCGGGCATGGGGCGGTCACGGCCGATTGAATCTCCGCCCTTTTCAAGGTATTCTTGCCCCTTATTGGGAGCAGGTCGCGGGAAACATTCCTGTTTCTTTTCCCCGGTCGCCCGCCTGTTCTGGAAAGCCGACGTGTTTCCGGTCTGCGGGCATGTGTTTTTTTCGGCCTTCGGGGCATGTTTTTGGCAACGTGCTCTCTGGCTGGTATCCTGCTTTTGTTCGAGATGCAAGTCCACATGATGGAGCGCTGACATGAAAATTGGCAAACT
>NZ_CALUWV010000010.1 GCF_944324575.1 uncultured Mailhella sp.
AAGGGCGGCGCCATGGTGCGCACCAAGCTGCGCAACATCCTGAACGGCCGCGTGGTGGACAACACCTTCCGTTCCGGTGAAAAGGTGGGCAAGCCCGACATGGAACAGCGCGACATGCAGTACCTGTACCGTGAAGGCGACGACCTCATCTTCATGGACATGACCTCCTACGAGCAGATTTCCCTGCCCGTGTCCGATACTGACGGCAAGGCCGACTGGCTGCTGGAATCCCAGCAGTGCCGTGTGCTGCTCTACAACGGACAGCCCATCGACATTGAAGTGCCCGTGAGCCTCGTGATGACCGTAGTGAAGACCGAACCCGGCGTGAAGGGCGACACCGTTTCCAACGTGACCAAGCCCGCCACTCTGGAAACCGGCGTGACCATTCAGGTGCCGATTTTCGTGAACGAAGGCGACCGCGTCAAGGTCGATACCCGTACCCGCGAATATCTCGGCCGCGATTAATTCGCACTCTTTTCTTTCGCGCTGTCGGCAGGACGTTTCGCGCCCTTCCGGCAGCGCTTTCGTTTTTCGGGAGAAAAACGCCCTCTGAAGCCTTTTCGGAGCGGTTTACTCAAGCGTGAAGGGGATCATCAATGTACGGACACAGACTGGTACGCGAACTGCTGGGACTGCTCTTTCTTTTCTGCGGTCTGCTCATGCTGCTCAGTCTCTGGAGCTACCACGCCGGTGATCCTACCTTCAATCAGGCCGTCAGCATGGATGCCTCGGCCGTGCAGAACTCCGCGGGCCTGTTCGGAGCCTATCTGGCGGGCTTTCTGGTGGACTGCTTCGGCATAGCATCCTTCCTCTGGGTCATATTCTTTCTGGCCGTGGGCGCGGGGCTCGTGTCGCGCTGGCTGGTGCTCAAGTGGTATCGCTGGATCGGCTATCTCATGCTGTTTTCCTGCGTGCTCGTTGCCTCGAGCACCTTTGACGTGTCGTTGCACGGCATACACGGCGGCGGCCTCGGCGGTCAGTGGCTGTCTGCCTTTTCCTATCTTTTCTTCAGTCCTGTGGGTTCGTTTCTGCTGTGGCTCTTTGTGTTCCTCATAGCCATGGAGCTTTCCTTCAGCATATCGTGGCTTACGCTCCTTGCGACGGCCTTTGCCTGGGTGATGCAGAAGATTCCTTCCTTCGGCACCACGTACGACTTGCCCGTTCCGCATCTTCCCAAGGCGTTTTCCCGCCTGTCTGGACTGGCCGCAGGCTGGAGAAGGCAGCATTCCGGCAATGTTCGCCCCCGTGCGGTACTCGACATCGTGTTCGGCAGAAGGAAGGATGCGGACGAGCCTGCGACTCCTGCTCCCGTGCTGGAAATAAAGATGCCGGAACTGGAACCCGGGCCGAAAAAGGCTCCGACACCGGAACAGACGCCGACGGACTCCGGCATTCGAGACGAGGATCTGAGTGATCTTCTGCGACTGGTGGAACATCCTCAGGTTTCCGAAAACCGGGGGGCGTCTGACGGGGAAGACCTTCGTTCCGGTGCCGCTGCGCAGGCCGTTTCTCTGACGTCGGACATTGCGGGAGAAAGCGTCTCCGCTCATATGCCGGCTTCGGTTATGGGCGTGAAGAGTGCCCCTGTGTCCGTGCGGGAAGAGGAAGAGTTCATCCTTGAGCTTGAGGATCCCGTCGAAACGCCTGCTCCTGCCGTCTCTCAGCCGGTGACGCCTGACGTTTCCTCTGCTCCCGTCATCGAGAGAGTTCCCGCCGCATGGACTTCGGAACCCGTTGCCCAGCCCGTTGCGGAAGCTGTGTCCGTTCAGACTTCGCCGGTGCCGGCGGAGCCTGTTCCGACGGCCGTCGAACCGGCGGAAGAAGAGCTTTCTCCTTCGGCGCTGGCCGCGCTTTCCGCGTCGGCTCCCGCAGTGTCTGCGGAGGACTTTCCTGCCGTGGTGCTGGCCTCTCCCGTGACGGCGCAGCCTGTGCAGCCCATAGCCGCCGCCCCTTCCGTTTCTCAGGCTCCCGTACGAGAGCTCGAGCCTGCACAGCCTGCCCCCGTGCTCATGTCCCGGCCTGCGTCTTCCTTCTCATCTTTTTCTGCGTCGGAGCACAGGGATGCGGCATATGCCTCCGTCAACACCGCCGTGGCCGGAGCACTGGCCGAGCAGAAGGAGATTGAGGCCGCAGTGCCTGCTGCACCTGCGCCCGCACTGCCGCAGCGCAGGAAGCTCATGCTTCCGTCACTTGACCTGCTTTCCCCCCTGCCGGAGGACGAGAAGGCCAACCGGCCCGATGAAATGACGCTGGCCAGACAGGGCAATGCGCTCATCACCTGCCTCAAGAATTTCAACGTGAACGCCACCCTTGCCCGCATCACGCCCGGCCCCGTGGTCACCATGTTCGAGGTGCGTCCGGCTCCCGGCGTCAAGGCTACGCGCATCACCAATCTGGCCAACGATCTGGCCATGTCGCTCAAGGCCGTGTCCGTGCGCATGCAGGCTCCCGTTCCCGGTACCGATACCGTAGGCGTGGAAGTGCCCAACGAGAAGCGTACCACCGTGCATTTCCGCGAAATCGTGGAGAACGAGAACTTCCGGCATGCCAAGTCGCTTCTTACCGTGGCGCTCGGCAAGGATACCGGCGGCCATCCCGTTTCCGCAGATCTGGCCAAGATGCCGCATCTTCTGGTGGCCGGCGCGACCGGCGCGGGCAAAAGCGTGTGCCTGAACGCCATCATTCTCAGCCTTCTGTATCGCGCCAGACCGGATGAAGTTCAGATGATTCTGGTGGATCCCAAGCGCGTGGAACTTTCCATGTACGCCGATCTTCCCCATCTCGTGCATCCCGTGGTCACGGACATGGATCTTACCAAGAACGCCCTGCTCTGGGCCATTGAGGAGATGAACAGGCGACTGTCGCTGTTCTCCAAGGTCAAGGTGCGCAACATCACCGGCTACAACGACCGGCAGGCCCGGCTTCGCGCCGGGGTGGAGGCCGGAGGCCCCGTGCCTGTGGACGAGGAGACCGGCGAGCCGGAAGATCTGTCCAACATGCCGTTCCTCGTCATCATCGTGGACGAGCTGGCCGACCTTATGATGGTGAAGCGCAAGGAAGTGGAGGGCAGCATAGTGCGTCTGGCTCAGCTTGCCAGAGCCGCAGGCATCCATCTCATCATCGCCACGCAGCGTCCCAGCGTGGACGTGGTCACGGGTCTCATCAAGGCCAACTTCCCCTGCCGCATCGCCTTCAAGGTGACGAGCGGTCAGGATTCTCGCACCATCATCGACGGCGCGGGCGCAGAAAAGCTGCTCGGCATGGGCGACATGCTCTTCAAGCCCAACGGCGGCATGCTGCAGCGCCTGCACGGCGCCTTCGTGAGCGACGAGGAAGTGTCTGCCGTGGTGGAATTCTGGAAAAAGCAGCAGCAGCCGAACTACAAGGTGGACTTTGCGGCGTTCGGCAACGACGATTCGGACGACGCCGAGGACTTCGGACAGCCCGCGTCCCGCGGCAACGAGATTGTGGACGATCCCATTTACGCCGAAGCCGTCCAGTTTGTTCTGGACAACGGCAAGGTTTCCATTTCTCTGCTTCAGCGGCGTTTCCGCATAGGCTTCAACCGTGCGGCCCGCTTCGTGGAGCAGATGGAAAAGGACGGACTGCTCAGTCAGGCCGACGGCACGCGTCCGCGCAGCGTCGTGCATCGCTGATCGGCCTGCGCGGAAGTTTCCGGCGTTCACGAAGAAAGGGCGCTGCCCGTAACGGCGCTTTGATGCCGGGGGCTGCGGACAGGCCCGCAACTGCGTAATTCATGATTCCGGCAAGACCGGAAAGGAGAAACTGCCATGACGACGATACTCGACGGTAAGGCCACTGCGGCGTCCATACGTGCCGCCCTGCGCGAGGACATAGCAAGGGACAGGGAAAAGGCCGGACGCGTACCCTGTCTGGCGGTCATCCTGGTGGGCGATGACCCGGCGTCGCAGGTTTATGTGCGCAACAAGGAAAAGGCCTGCGCCGATGCGGGCATGGAAACGCGTTCCTACAGAAGACCTGCGTCCATACTTCAGGAAGAGCTGGAAGCTCTCATTGCCGAGCTTAATGCCGATCCCGCCGTGGACGGCATTCTTCTTCAGCTTCCTCTTCCGGAAGGCCTGGACGCGAGGCCGTGCATCGACGCCATCAGTTCGGAAAAGGATGTGGACGGCCTTACGGCGGTGAATCAGGGGCGCGTGGCCATGAACGTACCCGGTCTTCGGCCATGTACGCCTGCAGGTATTCTCGCAATTCTTGATCATTACGGCATATCGGTAAGCGGCAAGAGAGCCGTGGTCATAGGCCGCAGCAATCTGGTGGGCCGTCCCATTGCTCTCATGCTCGGCAGCCGCGACCGCAACGCCACCGTGACCATTTGTCATTCCCGTACGCCAGACCTTGCCTCCATCTGCCGAGAGGCCGACGTCATCATCGCCGCGCTCGGCAGGCCGCGCTTTGTCACTGCCGACATGGTGAAGAAGGGCGCCGTCATCATCGACGTAGGCATCAACCGAGGCGAGGACGGAAAGCTCTGCGGCGACGTGGATTATGCGAACGTGGCTCCCCTGGCTTCCGCCATCACGCCTGTGCCCGGCGGCATAGGTCCCATGACCATTTCTCAGCTTCTTGTGAACACCGTTAAGGCGTGGAGGGCAAGACTGCTCAGCTAGACGGCAGCGCCCGGGCTGAACGGTTCTTGAGTTGTGTCCATGTTGAAAAGGACGACGCCCTCGTTGAGGGCATCGTCCTTTTTATGCGCTATGTCCGCGGGACAGAAACGTTTTGTTACGCCTGTTATGGCAAGGGACAGGTCCTGGCGGCTCTGGGAGCGCTTTGGAGATGTCGTGTACGCTCCGGCCTGATGGGCTGGCATGGCTTCATGGTCGGTGAAGAAATGAGGCCCGAGCGCATGGGCAGCGCGGCGATAACAGGGAGCGTTAAAGAACATAGCGGCACTGAACAGGGGGGAAGTTCCGGCAGCCGCCGTCGTAGTTTTTGAAGATGGACGGGCTGGGATAGGAAGCAGGGAAGAGGAATGGCCCTCTTGTTGAAGAAGGAGAAAGCCGCCGTCCTGAAAAGGACGGCGGCTTTCTTTTCACGAAAACGCGGGAGGAGCGGTGCGCCTCCGCACGTCTTTAGTCTTCCTTGTGTTCACGACGTTCGCGGCGCTCACCGCGACGTTCGCCGCGGCGCTCGCGGCGTTCGCCGTCGTTGCGTTCACGACGTGCGGGACGGGCCGTGTCTTCGGGCTTCCATTCGATGCCCTGTTCTTCGAGCAGCACGGCCTTGCGGCTGGCACGGATGCGGTCGCCGTTGATTTCGATGACCTTGACCATCATGTCTTCGCCGAGGTGGGCCACGTCTTCGGTCTTTTCCACGCGGTTGGTATCGAGCTGGGAAATGTGCACCAGGGCTTCGAGGTTGGGCAGAATTTCCACAATGGCGCCGATTTCAAGGATGCGCTTGACCTTGGCGTTGTAGTTCTTGCCGAGTTCGGCGTGCTGGTCGTAGTAGAGCACCATTTCCTTGGCGGCCTGCATGGACTTCTGCGTGGGGGCGAAGATGGTGATGCGGCCGGAATCCTCGATGTCGATGGCGGCGCCGGTGGCGCTGGTGATGGCCTTGATGTTCTTGCCGCCGGGGCCGATGATCATGCGGATGATCTCGGGGTTCACGAACACTTCTTCATGCTGGGGAGCGTAGGGCGAGAGTTCGCGCACGGCGGGCATGGCCTTGGCCATGACGTCGAGAATGTGCAGACGGCCCACGCGGGCCTGTTCCATGGCGCGGGCCATGACTTCGGTGGGAAGGCCGTTTATCTTGATGTCCATCTGAATGGCGCTGATGCCTTCGGCGGTGCCGGCAATCTTGAAGTCCATGTCGCCGAGGGCGTCTTCGTCACCGAGAATATCGGTGAGCACGGTATAGCTGTCGCCGTCCTTGATGAGGCCCATGGCCACGCCGGCCACGGGAGCGCTGATCGGCACGCCCGCGTCCATGAGGGACAGGCAGCCGCCGCACACGGCGGCCATGGAAGAGGAGCCGTTGGATTCCACGGTATCGGACACCACGCGGATGGTGTAGGGGAAGCTTTCGGGAGAAGGCAGAACGGCCTTGAGGGCGCGTTCGGCCAGATGGCCGTGGCCGATTTCACGGCGGGACACGCGCACGGACTTCACTTCGCCCACGGTGAAGGGCGGGAAGTTATAGTGCAGCATGAAGCGCTTGGTTTCGTCGCCGTTCAGGGTGTCGACCTTCTGTTCGTCGGACGTGCTGCCCAGAGTGGCGACGGCAATGGTCTTGGTTTCGCCGCGGGCGAAGATGACGGAACCGTGGGCGCGGGGCAGTACCGAGGTCTCGATTTCGATGGGACGGACGGTCTTGGTGTCGCGGTTGTCGATGCGGGTACCTTCGTTGATGACTCTCTGACGCACGAGCTTCTTTTCGAGGTGCTCGAGCACTTCGCCGATGGCAGCCTGAGCGACGGGGTCGTCGGCATAGCGCTCGTCGGTGGCCATGAGGGCCTTCACCTTGTCCTTGACGGCCTTGCGGGCGTCCTTTCTGAGCAGCTTGTCGGGAGTGCGGAGGGCGTCTTCCATGCCGGACTTGATGGCGAGCTCTTCCACATAGGCGAAGAGTTCGGGATCGTCCTGCTTGGGCGTGAATTCGGTCTTGGGCTTGCCGGCCAGCTTCACGAGCTCTTCCTGAGCGTCGATGAGAGGCTGAATGGCCTTGTGGGCCCAGTTCAGGCCGTCGATGAGATCCTGTTCCTTGACGAGCTTGGCTTCGCCTTCCACCATGACCACGGCGTCGCGGGAAGCGGCGAGCACGATGTCCATGTCGGAGCGCTTGAGTTCCTCATTGGTGGGGTTCAGGACGAACTGACCGTCAACGCGGCCGAGACGGGCGCCGGCCACGGGGCCCGCGAAGGGAATGCTGGAAATGCAGGTGGCCGCGGAAGCTGCGGTGATGCAGAGCACGTCGGGGTCGTTTTCGCCGTCGGCGGAAATGACGGTGGCGAGCACCTGCACTTCATTGCCGTAGCCCTTGGGGAAGAGCGGACGGATGGGGCGGTCGATGAGACGGGCCACGAGGGTTTCGTGGTCGCTGGGACGGCCTATTTCGCGGCGGAAGAAGTTGCCGGGAATGCGACCGGCGGCGTACATGCGCTCGGCATATTCCACGGTGAGGGGGAAGAAGTCCTTGGGCGTTTCGAGCTGGGCTTCACAGACGGTGACGAGAGCCACGGTGCCGCCGCACTGAATCCAGATGGCGCCGTTGGCCTGACGGGCCACGCGGCCCGTTTCCAGAATGATTTCCTTGCCGCCCACGGTGGCGGACACACGAGTGCTGTTGAGCAGACCCATATGGTTACTCCTGGAAGGAGACTCCGTGAAGAAAGACGAAAGCTTCGCCTCTGTTCGCGGATGCTCCTTCCTCGCGTTGAGGTTGAGGGGAAAAATCCCCTTTC
Organism: uncultured Mailhella sp.; assembly: GCF_944324575.1. GTDB lineage: Bacteria > Desulfobacterota > Desulfovibrionia > Desulfovibrionales > Desulfovibrionaceae > Mailhella. Next base: position 7,454 of record NZ_CALUWV010000010.1, read on the forward strand.
ATGCAGGATGGGGGAGCGGAATGTCTCCCGCTCCCCCCTGTTTCCGGATCGTTCTCCGACTACTTGCGCAGACCGAGCTTTTCGATCAGAGCACGGTAGCTCTGAATGTCGGTCTTCTTCAGGTAGTTCAGCATCTTGCGACGCTGGCCGACCAGCTTGAGCAGGCCGGTGCGGGAGTGGAAGTCCTTCTTGTTGGCCTTGAAGTGGTCGGCAAGACCGTTGATGCGGGCGGTAAGAAGGGCGATCTGAACTTCAGCGGAGCCGGTGTCGCCTTCGTGCTTGGCGAACTGGGCGATAACGGCCTGCTTCTGAGCGGAATCCATAGCCACAGCGGTATCCTCCTCTCTGGCATCTGCCAGAGGTTAGTGGGTAAAAAGCCCCCGAAGCACTGCCCAGACAGGGCGATTCCTGTCCATGCGGGCTTCTGCCAGAGCCAGAGGCGAGCCATCCTGCGCCAGTATGACGGCGCGTTCGCCGGATTCAAAGGTTCCGAATTCCGGCAGATGGGGAACGGGTATGCCGTTTTTCAGGTTCGCTTCCTGCAGCTTTCCGACGGAAATGTTTTTCCATCCGGGCAGGGCGGCGCTGATGGGCATGATCCATTCCGGCAGCCTTTCGGGCTCGGCAAGGATTTCGTCCAGCGTGTGGGCGATCTCCAGGCCAAACGGGTGGCTGTATTCCCGGGTCAGTTCCGTGAGCATGGCTCCGCACCCAAGTCGAATCCCCAAGCTGTGGGCCAGGGACCGTATGTAGGAACCGGAACTGCACGTTACCCGGAATCGCACGTCCGGCATGTTCACCCATTGAACAGAGGCGTGCGAAACATGTATGCTTTTCACCTTGACCGGCACTTCCTTGCCGGCGCGGGCCAGCTTGTATAAGGGCTGCCCCTGGTGCTTTGCGGCGGAATAGGGCGGAACGGGCTGTTCCGTCACATCCAGCCAGGCCGTCACTTCGCGTCGGGCGGCCTGTTCAAGTTCGGAGCCCGGAGCGAGGTCTTCCTCACTCAGAGCCTTTTCGGAAACCACGGTTCCTTCGGCATCCCACGTGTCGGTGGTGACGCCGAGGCGCAGCGTGCCGCCGTAGGTCTTTACCCCGCCTTCCATGAGATAGCCGGAAAGCTTTGTGGCGTTGCCGAGCAGCACGAGCAGCACGCCGGTCGCCATGGGATCAAGGGTGCCCGCATGACCGATTTTTTTCTGCCCGAGCCTTTTTATGCGGGAAATGGCCTGCGCGGAGCTGAGCCCCTTGGGCTTGTTGAGTACCAGTATGCCGTGCTGCTGTTCCATGCGAGAAGTCTATGTACCTTTAATTATCGGGATAGTCCAGTCCCGGTGAGTGCTCAAGTCTTGGGCGCCAGGATGAGGACTTTTTCCTGAAATGATTGAAAAAATAACGAAGAGTCACGTTGTTGGCAACGCGTTGCGCGTTCTTTTTTCGCACGCTTTTCCCTGCCCCGGAAAAACGAAGAGGAGGGGCACGCGCAGCCGGGACGCGGGAGTCTTTTGAGCCGGCTGCCGCGAAAAGCCGTCGCGGTCAGTTCAGAAGCGGCCGCGATACGGGATGCTGGGCTTCCACGTGATCTTCCACTTCCGTACCTTTGGGAGGCGTGAACTGAAAGTCTTTTGCAGAGGTTTTCGCATCGGGCGTAAGATCCGTAAGCTCGATGGTGTTGGTGTTGCCGTAGAAGTCCATGACCATGGCGCGACGGATCAGAAATGTGGAGGGATCAAGCCAGAGCTGAGCTTCGGTGAGCTCCGTGGTGGGTTCCTTGGGGTAGAGCAGCAGATGAATGAGGTTGCCGTCTTCCGGGGACTGGGCGGATTCCACATCGAAGTCGCGGGAAAGGGCGCTCTGCCCGGTAATGACCTGGATGAGGGAGCGGGAGTCTTCGGCAAGGGCGCGGGAGTAGCGGTAGGCGAGCTCTTCGTCGGGAAGATAGTTCCAGATCTCTTTGTCCGTGACCATGAGAAGCTCGGCATGAGGCGCAGCGGTCTCCCAGCGCACGAAGAGGGGCTTTTTGAAGAGAATGACGCCGTCTCTTTTTTCCACGACGCCGCTTTCCCGCTGCAGAAGCTGCTGCGTGAAGTTTGCGCGGAAGCTCTGCATGTCGGCGTAGGCGGTCTGCATCTTGTTCATCGCGGCGGCGATGTCGGCAGCGGAGGATTCCCCGGCAAAAAGGCCGAGGGCGAGAAAGGTACAGAACAGGATACGCAGCAGTCTGCTCATGACAATGTTCCTCATGCCGCAAGACAAGCGCAGGCGGCGGAAGAAGCCGCAAATGCGGCTGAAAAAGGCCCGGGAATGCCGGGCCGTGGAAAGGGTGCGGGGAGGCAGACCTCCCCGCAGAATGCTTATTCAGCGTCTTCGTCGGACTGGGTGAGTCCGTAATTGTCGGCAAGGATGGGGCCGAAGAAGAAGCTGACGTCGCCGAGTTCTTCCTCGATGCGGAGGAGCTGGTTGTACTTGGCGATGCGGTCGGAACGGCTGGCGGAGCCGGTCTTGATCTGGCCGGAGTTGGTGCCCACGGCAAGATCGGCGATGAAGGTGTCTTCGGTTTCGCCGGAGCGGTGGGACACGACGGTGGCGTAGCCGGCGTTCTTGGCGATTTCGATGGTGTCGAGGGTCTCGGTGAGCGTGCCGATCTGGTTCACCTTGATGAGCACGGCGTTGGCGAGGCCGTCTTCAATGCCTTCGGCCAGAATGTCGGGGTTGGTCACGAACAGGTCGTCGCCGACGAGCTGGATGTGGTCGCCGAGGCGGTCGGTGAGCAGCTTCCAGCCTTCGCGGTCGTTTTCGGCCATGCCGTCTTCAATGGAGATGAGCGGATAGCGCTTCGTGAAGTCTTCGAGCCAGTCCACCATCTGTTCGCTGGTGAGTTCGAGGCCTTCGCCGGCAATGACGTACTTGCCGTCCTTGTAGAATTCGGAAGAAGCGGCGTCGATGCCGAGGGCCACTTCCGCACCGGGAATGTAGCCGGCAGCTTCAATGGCCTTGATGAGGTAGCTGAAGGCTTCGTCGTGGCTCTTCAGGTTGGGGGCGAAACCGCCTTCGTCACCCACGGAGGTTACGTGGCCGTCCTTGGCGAGGATGCCCTTGAGGGTGTGGAAGACTTCGGCGCCGATGCGCAGGGCGTCGGCGAAGGTCTTGGCGCCCACGGGCATGATCATGAATTCCTGGATGTCCAGGTTGTTGGGAGCGTGCGCACCGCCGTTGATGACGTTCATCATGGGGGAGGGCATGATCTTGGCGTTCACGCCGCCGAGATACTGGTACAGGGGCAGGCCGAGATATTCGGCGGCGGCGCGGGCCGTGGCGAGAGACACGCCGAGCATGGCGTTGGCGCCGAGGCGGGACTTGTTTTCGGTGCCGTCGAGGTCGATGAGGGTGTTGTCCACCTGCACCTGGCGCAGGGCGTCGAGGCCGACTACGGCTTCGGCGATTTCACCGTTCACGTGTTCCACGGCGCGGGTCACGCCCTTGCCCTTGTAGCGGCCCTTGTCGCCGTCGCGCAGTTCGAGGGCTTCGCGGCTGCCGGTGGAGGCGCCGGAAGGAACGGCGGCGCGGCCGACGTGGCCGGACTCCAGTCCGACTTCCACTTCAACGGTAGGATTGCCGCGGGAGTCGAGGATCTCGCGGGCCCATACGGAAGTGATGGTGCTGTTGTTCATTGAGGAAACTCCTTGGAATATGCCGGACAAGTCCGGGTAAGAGAACAGAATGCTAGGATGATGCGCGACGGTTCCAGAGAAGCCGGAGCCCTTCAAGAATAAGATCGGGTCTTACGATGTCAAAGGCGCGGCATATTCTGGAAAGATCATGCGCTGCGCCGCCTGTGCCCACGACGAGTGTGGGGCCGGGCAGCTGGGCCTTGAGGCGTTCGCACAGGCCTTCCGTCATGGCGGCGAAGCCGAAAAGAAAGCCGTGGTTCATGCTCGTGATGGTGTTTTTTCCTATGCGCACGGAGGATTCCGTCATTTCCAGAGAAATGCGCGGAAGCTTGGCTGTGCCCGAGGCCAGCGCGTTGCGGGAGGAAAAAAGACCGGGACAGATGAGTCCTCCGAGGTAGGTGTTGCCGGACACGCAGTCAAAGGTGGTGGCGGTGCCGAAATCCACGGAAATGATGGACGGCGCGTCGGCAAAGAGCTTTCTGGCCGCAAAGGCTGCCAGAAGTCTGTCCGCTCCCACTTCCTGCGGCTGATCGTAGCCGTTCACAAGGTCGATGTCGAAGTCGCCGGGAAAGGAGAGAGGCGTTTTTCCGAGGTATTTCTGCAGGGCTTCATGAAGAAGCGTGCTTACGTCGGGCACCACGGAGCAGACAAGACATGCGGTGATTTCTTCTGTCGCAAGGCCGCGCAGGGACAGAAGCTGGAGCAGGGAGAGTCCGAGACTGTCCGCCGTGTGCTGCGCCCTGGTGGGCAGGGAATAGGAGGCTTCCAGCGCATCTGGGCGGGCGAAGACTATCTTGATGCAGGTATTGCCGATGTCGGCAAGGATGAGATGTTCAGACATGCGTGCACCACCCGTAAAAAGAAAAGACAAGAGAGTTTATCCTTTCTTTGCTTCTCGCGCAATGGGTAAAAGGGGGAGCTTTTCCGCCGGGGACGCGACGGACGTCGAAAGCCTCCCGTGTTTATGTCCGGCTGCCGCGGCCCTTTTTCGGAGCCGGGAGCCCGGAGTCACGATTTTTTTTCTTTTTTCTGCGCCAGAGGATGCGCGGCGTCGTAGATGCGTGTGAGGGCGTCGAGGTTGAGGTGCGTGTAGCGTTGCGTGGTGGATATGCGGCTGTGGCCGAGCAGTTCCTGTACGGCGCGAAGGTCCGCGCCTCCTTCCAGAAGATGAGTGGCAAAGGAGTGGCGCAGATCATGCGGGGAGATGTGCTGCGGAATGCCCGCCTCGGCCGCATGTTCTTCCAGAATGCGCGCGGCCTGACGGCGGTCGAGTCTTTTGCCGCGACGCCCCAGAAATGCGGCCCGTTCGCCGTGTGCGGGAGGCACGCTGCTTCTTGCGGCAAGCCAGCGGGTGAGCGCGGACTTGCAGGTGTCGCTGAGCGGCACGATGCGTTCCTTGCTGCCCTTGCCCATGACCTGAACGTGTCCGCTTTCAGGACGGACGTCGTTCACGTCAAGCCCCAGCGCCTCGGAGATGCGCAGTCCCGAGCCGTAGAGCAGTTCCAGAAGGGCCATGTCCCTGAGGCGAAACACCTCGTCGATATCCGGCGGGGATGAGGGGGCGGTTCCCGGGGAGGGCGGCTTTTCGTCCAGCAGGCTGAATACCTGATCTACGTTGAGCATGGCGGGATGGCGCTGGTCCTGCTTGGGATTGCGCACACCGGCGCAGGGATCCGTCTCTATCTTGTGCAGGCGCAGAAGATGCCGGAACAGCGAGCGCAGAGCCGAGAGTTTGCGCGCCATGGATGAGCGGGCCATGCCCTCGCGAAACAGAGAGGCGGAAAAGCCCTGAATCATCTGCCTTGTGATTTCAGAGGGCCTTTCCAGAGAGGCTCCCATGCCGTGCAGATAGGTCTCGAATTCCAGAATGTCCACGGCGTAGGCTTCCACCGTGGCTTCGGAGGCGCCTTTTTGAAACTCCATCCAGGCCAGGAAGGTGGCGGCGGGAACGGGCAGGGCAGCGGTGATCTCGGAAAGTCGGCTCATGTCCGGGCCTCGTAGCGGGTATCGGTAAGACGGCGCGCGAGTCTCTTCACTTCCAGGATCATGAGTACGGCGCTTACGGAGGCGCTCGTCCACGAGGAGCTTTCCTTCTGTGCGGCGTAGAGCAGCTCATCCTGCGAGATCGGGCCGTTTTTCAGCAGGGCGAGAATGGTCTCTTCCTCTTCGGTGAGCGGGGAGAGGCAGGAGGCAGGCGTTCGCGGCTTCTCTTTTGTTTTTTGGGGGGCGGGAACAGGAGCGCAGGAATCCGCCTTTGTCTCTGCACGGGCAGGCGCTGAGACGGGTGTCTTTCCGGCGAGGGATTTCTTTGCCTCGGCGACGACCGGGGAGACGGGGGCCTGCGATGGCCGGGCCGGTACTGCAGGGGCCTTGATCTGATCCGGAACGACAGTTCTGCAGGCCGGCGCTGGCTGCGTTTCAGAGAATGCGGCGTGATCTGCGGAAGATTTGTGCGGCACGGGAGCTGGCCGTCCTGCGGCCCTTCTGAGGTGCGGAAGAAGGTCGGCCAGAATGTCGTCGGCACGGAAGATGGGGCGAGCGCCTTCCAGAAGCAGCTTTTTTGTGCCTTCCCGGCAGGGGACGCGCAGGGCGTTCGGCGAGGGGACGTACACGTTTCTGCCCTGCTCGGCCGCAAGGTGCGCCGTGATGATGCTGCCGCTTCGTGCACTCACGGCCTCCGTGACCAGAACGCCGAGGGAGAGCCCGCTTATGATGCGGTTGCGCACGGGGAATGCTCCGGGACCGGGCACCCAGCCGGGCGGCATTTCGCTGACGAGAAGGCCGCGTTCGGCCATGCGTTCGTAAAGTTCCCGGTGCCCGGCGGGAAAGGCCCTGTTCACGCCTCCGGGCAGAACAGCGATGGAACGACCGGGGCCGGAAAGGGCGGCTTTGTGGGCACAGCCGTCCACGCCGAAGGCCAGACCGGAAACCACGGTCACGCCGGCCAGGGAGAGCTCTTCCGCTACGGCCGCAGTGAAGTCGAGAGCGGCGGGAGAGCTGTTTCTGGAGCCCACCACCGCCACGCAGGGAGCTGCGAGCAGTGTCGTATCTCCTGCGGCGTACAGAAGTACGGGCGCGTCCGGCAGCTCCTTCAGCAGAGAAGGATACCGCTTGTCGGTCCAAAGAATGATGGAGGCCTGAAGCGTGCGCGACGCCTCCCACTCCGGGCGGGCTTTGAGGCGCCAGGCGTTGTTCAGATAGCCTTCCGCCTTCTGAGACGGCACACCCGCTTCGGGCCACAGAGGCACATTCATCACGGCATCGTAGGCCGAGCCGAAGTGCGAAACGAGCAGGCACGCGCCCCGTGCGCCGAGACCGGCGGTGTGGCGCAGGGCAAGCGCTGCCCAGTACTCCCGGCGTTCGTCGTCATCGAGTGCGGCAAGACCGGTGCCGGAGGAGGGACGGACAGTCATCTCAGGCCGCTTCCATGCCTTCGGTCTGGAAAAGATGAGCAGCCTTGGCAAGAGCCTCCTGCGTGGCCAGCAGGTAGACTATGTCCCCGGCCAGAAGCTGTGTCTGTGCGTCGGGATTGTTGTTGATGGCATCGCCCCGGCGCACGCCCGCTGCCGTGACGCCGTGCACCTTGCGCAGCGCGGCCTCGGCTATGGTCTTGCCCGCGAGGGGAGAGCCTTCTTCCACGGCGTAGGCCACAAGCTGAAGATCCGGCAGACTGTCCATGATGGAACCGCCCATGCCGAGTCTGCGCTGCATGCCGTAGTTCTCGCGGCGTATGGCGGAGACGTACTGGTCAATGGTCTGGCGCGGCACGAGGTAGTGGTTGAGCACACGGGCGAATACTTCCAGCGAGGTTTCAAATTCTTCGGGTATGACTTCGTTGGCCCCCACTTCCTTGTAGGAGTTGAGATTGCCGAGAAAGCGCGTGCGCACGATGATGTGCAGCGACGGATTCATGGCGCGTGCGTTGGCGATGATGGCCCGGCTGCCTGCGGGATCGGACGTGAGAATGGCAAGAGCCCGGGCCGTGGACGCGCCGAGATGCTCGAGCACCAGCGGGAACGAAGCGTCGCCGTGACGTATGGGCTCGGTGGAACGGTATTTTTCCACGGTTGTGGGATTCATTTCCGAAATGATGTAGGGAATGCCGCAGCTTTTCGCGCCGTGAGCCATGATCTGACCGCCGATGCCGAAGCCTATGATGATGAGGTGATCCTTGAGCAGCCTGCCGTCGCGGATGATGCCGTTGGCATTTTCCGTATCGTCATGCTCGGAGCCGTCGTCCGTGGCGGCTTCTGCCGTCTGCATGTCGGGGCGCCTCAGAATTTTTGCCGTTACCTTGGGAGCGACGCCGATGAGCAGCGGGGTGAGCACCATGGTCAGAATGCTGGAGGCGAGAAATACCTGGTAGGCGTCGTTGCTGATAAGCTCGAGGCCAAGGGCGGACTTGGCAAGCACAAAGGAAAATTCGCCCACCTGCGCGAGACTGAAGGCTGCAAGCAGGGCTGTGCGCATGGAATAGCGGAGAACGCGCACGGCGGGAACGACCATGAGTATCTTGGCGATGATGATGGCTGCGGCGCACAGAGAGATAATGGGCAGATGCGTGAGGAAGAACCGTATGTCGAGCAGCATGCCCACGGAGATGAAGAAGATGCTTGAGAACACTTCCTTGAAGGGCATGATGCTTTCAAGGGTGTTCAGACTGTATTCCGACTCGGCCATCATGAGCCCGGCGAGGAACGCGCCGAGCGCGAGAGAGAGGCCGAGCCACGAAGTGATGAGCGCGACGGCAAGGCAGAGACCGAGTGTGGTCATGAGCATGAGCTCGCGGCTGCGCGTGCTCACCACGCTGAACATGAGCCGGTGCAGCAGGTACTTGCCGAAAAGAAGGATGGCGCCGATGACGAGCACGCCCTTGCCGACGGCGAAGATCATGGAATTGGTGTCAAGCTCGAGCCCTCCGGCAAGCAGAGGGAAGATGAGCACCATGGGCACGATGGCGAGATCCTGAAAAATGAGTACGGCAAGGCACACCTGTCCCTGAGGCGATTCGGTGAGCGCCTTCTGCTGCAGAATGCTGAGCACGATGGCCGTGGAAGAAAGCGTGACCATGCAGCCGTACACGACGCCGAGCCTCGGTCCGCTCCACCAGAAGGTGAGCAGAAACACGAACGCCATGGTGAGCAGTACCTGGGAGGAGCCGCCCAGAAAAAGCGGCTTTTTGAGTCTCACAAGTTCCTTGCCTGAAAGCTCCATACCTATGGAAAACATGAGGAAAGCCACGCCTACGTCGGCCATGGTATCCACGGCTTCGGGGCTCGGGATGAGCCCGAGGGCGGAGGGGCCGCACAGCACGCCGGTGAGCAGAAAGCCCACGATGGACGGCAGGCGGAAGCGCAGGCAGACGAGCACAACGATGATGGAAAGAATAAAGAGAACGACAATCTCGCGGAGTATCATGTCTTCCATGGGCAGTCTCTTTCGAAAAAAATAGGCTCCGTGAACGGTGAAGTTCACGGAGCCTGTTATTGTGTCATGTTTCCCTGCGGCACGCAATGGAAGCGGATGCCGCAGGGAAAAGAGTTTTAGAGCGTGAGACCGGCGTCGAAGCCGGAGTGCACGGCATGCACGATGCTGGAAGCTTCCACGCAGTCGCCCACGTTGATGACGTCGAAGGCGGTGTCGATGAACTTGTCGCGTTCCGCCGCGAGGGACTTGGTGCCCACGGCGATGATGACGGTGTCGGCTTCGAGGAACTTCGGGCCTTCGGGGGTTTCCACCTGGGCGCCCTTGTCGGTGATTTCGGTGCAGCGGGCGTTGACCATGGTTTTGACATTGTACTGGTTGAGGGCGTTCAGATACGCCGTACGTTCGGTGAGCTGGGCCTTGGCGGCGATGAATTCGCCCATTTCCACCACGGTGCACTCACGGCCGAGGCCGTTCAGATGAATGCCGAGCTCCACGCCGATGGAGCCGCCGCCGATGATGACGACCTTCTTGCCCACGATGTCTTCATGGCCGAACACGTCGAAGGACATCTTGGCCTTTTCCACGCCGGGGATGCGGGGAACGATCTGTTCCGCACCCACGGCCACGATGACGGCGTCAAAGTCGTTCTGGTCGATGATTTCGGGCGTGGCTTCGGTGTTGTATACCACGGTGATGGAGGGGCGTTTTTTTACCTGGCGTTCCAGATATTCGTGGAACTTCTTCATTTCCTTCTTGAACCACATGGGGTCGGAGAGAAGGGCCTGGCCGCCGAGACGGTCGGTCTTTTCATAGAGCACCACGCTGTGGCCTCTCATGGAGCAGCTGATGGCGGCTTCCATGCCGGCCACGCCGCCGCCCACGACGGCGACCTTCTTGGAGCGTTCCGCCGGAGGAATGCGAAGCTTCTGGGCGCTCTGGAACTGCAGGGGGTTGACCATGCAGTGACGGTCGTAGCTCGGGTAGGCGAGCAGGTGCAGATCCTTGGAAATGGCCACACGACGGCCGTGGTCCATGCAGTAGTTGCAGCGCAGGCAGGGACGGATGTCGTCTTCGCGGCCTTCCTTGGCCTTCTTGATGATTTCAGGATCGGCCATGGCGGAGCGGCTCATGAGCACGTAGTCGGCCTGTCCCTTGGCCAGCACTTCTTCGGCCACGGCGGGATCGTAGATGCCGCCGATGGTGCCCACGGGAATCTTTACGCCGGACTTCTTCACGATTTCGCTGGCGTAGGCGTTGTGGGCGGTGCGGTCGAAGCCGGTGGGGCACTGCTTGGGACGGGTCATGGCGTCCACGCGATGACCGCAGGTGATGTGCACCATGTCGATGTAGGGCTCAAAGATTTTCACCTGTTCGGCACATTCTTCGGGAGTGATGCCGCCTTCGGCCTCATCGTTGCCGTTCATGCGCAGCTCGATGAGCATGCTGTCGCCCACGGTCTCGCGGATGGCCTTGATGACCATGAGCGGGAAGCGGCAGCGGTTCTCGATGGAGCCGCCGAATTCGTCGGTACGGTGGTTGGTGAGGGGAGAGAGGAAGTAGTTGAACAGCCAGCCGTGGCCGTAGTGGAGCATGATGCCGTCGAAGTTGGCAATCTGCGCCCAGTGGGCGTATTCGCCGAACATGGCTGCGATTTCTTCCAGTTCTTCCTTCGTGGCCGCAACGGCGCCGAGATGGGGTTCGTCATCGGCGGAAATCTTCTTGAATCCGTCGCGCATGTAGGGGCCGCCGTGCATGAATTCCACAAAGGTCTTGCCGTTGAAGGCGTGCACGGCGCGCTGCAGGCGCTGGAAGTTCATCTGGTTGCAGGTTTTGGGGTTCAGGTTGAACATATGTTCATGGCTGCCTTCCATGGGCACTTCCATGGGAAGAGCCACGGAGGAGAAGCCGCCCTGAATGTAGCGCATCCAGAAGTCGATGCCGAAGGTGTTGATGCGGCCGTCGCTGTCCTCGCCGCCGCCCGTGGCGCCGGAGCCCATGGGGCCGACCAGCACGCGGTTGTTGAAGCGGACCTTGTTCTTGCCCACGTACATGGGCTGGAACAGATGAGGATACTTTTCCTTATAGATGGGTTTCATGGAAATTTCCTTTATGGACGACGCGGCTCTGCGCTGCAGGAGTAGCTGAAAGGGCCGCGTCGCCCGGCTTTCCCCGCCTTCCGGGAGAGACAGAGGGCGGGGAGTTCTTGTGAAGCTGGAAAGTTACAGAATAAGGCCCGCGTCGAAGCCCGTTTCCACGGCGTGCTGCATGTTGGAGGCCTTCTTGCAGTCGCCGATGTTGATGACGTCGTAGGAAACGTTCCGGAAGCTGTCGCGTTCTTCCCTGAGGGGCGTGGTGCCCACGGAGACGATGACAGTGTCGGCGGGCAGCAGGGTTCTGCCGTTCTCGTTCTCCACCCACACGCCTTCGTCGGTGATTTCCGTGGCCTTGGTGTCGAGCAGCGTGGTGACGTTGTTCTTTTCCATGAACTGGAGGATGGACATGCGGATGCACAGTTCGGCGTTGCCGGCCTGGAAGTGGGTGAGTTCCACCACGGTGCAGTCGTGGCCCTTTTCGGCCAGATGGATGGAAAGTTCGCAGCCGATGTCGCCGCCGCCGATGATGACGACCTTCTTGCCCACCTTGTCTTCGTTGCCGAACACGTCGAAGGCCATGGTGGCCTTTTCGATGCCGGGGATGGGGGGCACAATCTGCTTTGCGCCCACGGCCACGATGGTGGCGTCGGGGTTGATGTCGGACACCATTTCAGGGGTGGCTTCGGTGTTGAGCACCACGAAGATGTTGCCGTTCTTGCGTACCTGGCGCTCCAGCCATTCGTGATAGGCCTTCATTTCCTGCTTGAACCACATGCCGTCGGAAAGCAGTGCCTGACCGCCGAGCTTGTTGGTCTTTTCGTACAGGGTGACTTCGTGTCCGCGTTCGGCGGCGCTCAGGGCGGCGTTCATGCCGGCCACGCCGCCGCCGACCACCACGACCTTCTTCTTGCGCTCGGGAGCGGGGAACATCTTTTTCGTGGCGCCCTGCATGGAAAGGGGGTTCACGGCGCAGCGGCGGTCGAAGCTCACTTCGGAGGCCATGACCAGTTCCTTGCCCTTGATCTTGGACTTTCTGCGGCCGTGGTCGAGGCACATGTTGCAGCGCAGGCAGGGACGGATGTCTTCTTCTCTGCCTTCCTTGACTTTTTTCACCCATTCATTGTCGGCAATGGCGGCACGGGCGATGAGCACGTAGTCGGCCTTGCCTTCTTCAAGCAGCTTTTCGGTACGGACCGGGTCGCCGATGGCGCCGACGGTGCCGATGGGAATACGCACGCCGGGAGTGTTCTTCACGATGGCGCTCGCGTAGGCGTTGTGCTCGGTGGGGAAGAAGCTCGTGGGGGTCATGCGGGGACGGCTGGTCACGTCGATGCGGGTACCGCAGCTTATGTGAATCATGTCCACGTAGTCCTGGAAGATGAGGACCTGCTGGGCCGCGTCTTCAGGTTCTATGCCGCCTTCCATTTCGTCGTTGCCGGTCAGGCGCAGTTCGATGAGAAGGTCGTCGCCTATGACTTCACGCACGGCCTTGAGCACCATGAGCGGGAAGCGGCAGCGGTTTTCCACGGAACCGCCGAATTCGTCGGTACGCTTGTTGGTGAGGGGGGAGAGGAAGTCGTGGAAGAGCCAGCCGTGGGCGAAGTGAATCATGATGCCGTCAAAGCCAGCGCGTCTGGCCTGATGGGCGAACTCCACGCACATGTCGATGATGTCCTGCATGTCCTTGGCGTCCATGCCCTTCACGTGACGGCCCTGATACTCGGAGTCGCTCGCGCCGATGAGCGGCACGTCGGGACGGGTCATGCAGCGGCCGCCGTGGATGAGTTCGGCGAAGGTCTTTCCGTTGTAGGCGTGAACGGAACGCTGCAGAAGGTGCATGTTCATGTAGTTGCACTTCTTGGGGTTCAAGTCGAACACGCCTTCATGGCTGCCGTTGGAGGGAATTTCCATGGGCAGGCACACGGAGGAGAAACCGCCGCGGATGATGCCGGTCCAGTAGTCCACGCCGAAGATATTGATACGGCCGTTGTCCGCACCGCCGCCGGTGGCGCAGATGCCCACGGGGGACATCATGACGCGGTTGTTGAACACGAACTCGTTCCTGCCGCGACGGATGGTCAGAGGTTCGAACATCTTGGGATATTTTTTGATGTACGCGGGAATCATGAATGAAACTCTCTTTTTTTTAGTGAAGCACTGAAAGAATTAGAACAGAATGGAACCGAGACCGTAGCCGAGCACCATGACGACAACCCAGTTGATGAGGCTGTACAGGATGCCATAGGTCATGACGCAGTTGCCGGGGAGCCATTCCTTTTCACCGTACAGGTATGCGGTGAGCGTGGAGGCGGGAGGCGTGATGATGCCGAGCGAACCGATCATGAGAATGCTGAAGAGAATGGCCGGCATCTGTATGTCTCCGCCGAGGCTCATGCCGATGGTGCAGGCGAGGGGAGAGAACATGGCAAGGCAGGCCAGGTTGTTGGCAACGTTGGTGACGACCATGCAGAGGAAGGTGATGATGGCCACGAAGACAAGGGCGCTCTTGCCCGCCATGAAGGGTTCCATGGCTTCCTTGATCCAGGTCATGATGCCGGTGGAGTCGGCCTGGAATGCCGCGGCCATGGTGAGGGAGGTCATGGTCACGTAAAGGGCGGGCCAGGACATTTCCTTGCAGAGGATTTCCTTGAAGCCGATGCCTTCACGGAAGTGAATGAAGACATAAATGGCGATGTAGGCCATGAGAATGCCGTTGGTGGTCATCGTGTTCAGGAACTTGGTGATGGCCCAGTCCTTGGGAGCCACGTTGGGCCAGAGCAGCAGAACGAGCAGAACGAGGAAGGAAATGAGCACGTACTTCTGATGGCCGGTCAGCTCCACGTCGGCGCCGGAAAGCGAGGCGGAACCGTTGATGATGGGGGTGACGTCGGGCTTGAACACGAAGCGGCACAGCAGCATGACGATGCCGATGCTGGCGGCCAGAATGGCGAAGGCACAGGCCATATGTGCGGCGTAGTTGATGTCGTTGACGCCGAAGAACTGCGTGTAGGAACCGTAGACTACGGCGGGGCCCGACTTGAAGGGCAGCAGCTGATAGGCGCGGCAGCCGATGTAGGAACCGGAAAGAATGACGAATATCGGCCACTTGTCACCGGCCTTGAAGCCGAACTGCTTGCTTACTTCCTTGACGAGAGGATAGAACATCATGATGGCGGCCGTGGCGCTCACGAGCAGGTTGAAGGCCACCATGACCAGCATGAGCATGAATGTCAGCATGTAGGGGCGACCGCGTACTATTTTCAGCCCGACCATTCTGGCGGAGATGTATTCCGCGATGCCCGCAGAGCTCAGGATGGCCGTCACGGCACAGAACAGAACAAGCATGATGACGGTGCTGTTGCCCATGGCACTGGCAAAGACCTTGGTTATGCTGCCGTAGCCGCAAAGTCCCAGTGAAATGAGTCCCATAAGGCTGGGCCAGACAACGTCGCAGAATACCCAGCCGTACAGGACGGCGATGAAGATGCCCAGAACCCTTATGCCGAGCGGCGTCAGCGGTTCCACCGCGGGAACGACATTGAAAAAGCAGAAGATGATCAGCAGCGTGACTACAGTATGCAGGTAATACCATGGGCTGTTCTTGCTCAGTTGATTCAGCATGCCCGGACTCCCCAGTGTGTAGTTGAAGGTTGATCCTTCAGCAGGAGAAGAATCCGCGGTGTTCTTTCCCCCGATGAAGGACGTGAGCTTTTTTCTTACCTTTGTACTAAATGACACATGTCAGTATTTTTTTTCTGTAGCCAAAGGGAAGGCGCTGTTTTTGCAAAAGGAATTAAAATCACAAGCCGGAACATGGGCGCAGTGCTTCCCTCTGAAGGTATCTTGCTGATATCCAATACAATTCTATGCTCTTTAATGTTCGAAAAGGGAAATATTAATTTTTTATGGCCATCTGGAAAGTTTTGTTTACGTTAGACGTTTCACAATCTTTTGTTGCCCGGAAGGGGTGTTTGTAGTACTAACAGCCTAAAAGGAAACACAGTATGCGTTTGGAATGGCTTGAATATTTTATCACAACAGCGGACGCTGGTTCCATAAGCGCCGCGGCGGAACGGCTGGGGATGACGCGTCCAGCAGTTTCAACCGCTCTCAAAAAGCTGGAACAGGACGTCGGTCAGGAGCTTTTTTTAAAGGGCAGGGCAGGAGTGTCTCTTACCCCGGAAGGGGAGCGGGTGCTCGACATGGCGCAGCAGATCATGGCGCTCACCGAAGAGATGCGCTCATGCGGCAATGCCAATGTGCCGGTTTCTTTTTGCGTGGACACACAGGTATCCATGCTTCAGTATCTGAAGGAGACTGTCGTCAATCCGTTCAAAAGCAGTCATCCAGACATGGGGGTGCGGCTGCGGCCCGTATACATCGGAGACGTCGTGGAGGAATTCAGGCGCGGCGCCAGACTTGCCGTCGTGCTGGACGGCAGAGAAGGACGGGTGATTGAACGTGTGAAGGGGCTCGGCTGTGAGGCGGTCTTTCTCGGCACGGTCACGCGGAAGATGTTTCTCGGTGCGGGACATCCGCTTGCCGCCCGGGATACGCTCACGCCCGAGGACTTGAAAAATGAGTACATAGCCTACTATTCCGGTGGATTGAATCATATATCGAGGCACTACACGTCTTACTTCGCCGGCGAGTACCGTCTGGCGGACATTGAGGACGTGCTTTCGCTCGCCATACGCAACGAGGCTGTGGTCATTCTGCCCGCACAGACGCTTCGATGCAGCCGGCTTGTCCGCGCGGGGGCGCTGGTGGAGAAGGACATACCGTTTCCCGGCGTGGAAAAGGTTGCGCCTGTTCATGCCGTGCGGGCGGCACACCTTTCCGCTGTCGAACAGCTGTTCTGGGACTATCTGCTGGTTTCCTATCCGGGGTCAGATGCAGGGAACGAGGCCGGAGCGCCGGTAATGCCCTGAAGGGCTGCGTGCCCTGACAGGAAGAGTTCCGTCGGAGCTTCCATTCAGACTCCGACGTCTGCAGACGCGTCCGCAGAAGACTCCCGGCTCCCTTCGTTCTCAGGGGGGAGGCTCTTTGACAACGGAAAAAAAAGGCCCTATCCTCATGCGTTATTTCTACATTGCTGGAGTCCGTTCATGGCACAGATTCAGGCTATCAAGGGCTTTGCCGACCAGTTTCCGGCGCAGAGCCGTCTTTTTGAGATGATGGAAGCCACTGCCCGCGAGGTGTTTCCCCGCTACGGCTTTGGTGAACTTCGTACTCCGCTCATGGAATACACCGACCTTTTCTGCCGCGGCATCGGTACGGAAACCGACGTGGTGCAGAAGGAGATGTACTGCATTCCCGACAGTAAGGGCCGTTCCATGTCTCTGCGTCCCGAAGCCACGGCCGGCGTCATGCGCGCCTACATTGAAAGCGGCATCTATGCCCGCGAAGCCGTGAGCAGATTTTTCACCATCGGCCCCATGTTCCGGCATGAACGCCCCCAGAAGGGCCGCATGCGTCAGTTCCATCAGATCAACTGCGAATGCCTCGGCCCCCAGGAACCCGAGGCCGATGCGGAAATCATCTGCATGATGATGGAATTTCTCGGAAAGCTCGGACTGAAGAATCTGACGCTTCAGATCAACTCCCTCGGCTGTTCCAGCTGCCGTCCTCAGTATCGCCAGAAGCTTCACGACTGGCTGACCTCCCTTGATCAGTCGAAGCTCTGCGAGGACTGCCGCCGCCGCATGGAAACCAACCCGCTGCGCGTTCTGGACTGCAAGGTTCCGGACTGCAAGGCGCTTACGGCCGACGCTCCAGTGATTCTGGAAAACGAGTGCCCTGACTGCCGCGCTCACTTCGAGGCCGTGCTTCGTCACCTCGATGCGGAAAAGGTTCCCTACGAGATCAATCATCGTCTGGTACGCGGTCTTGACTACTACACCCGCACGACCTGGGAAGTGGTATCCAACGAAATAGGCTCTCAGGGCTCCGTGGCCGGCGGCGGCCGTTACGACGGCCTTGTGGAGCAGCTCGGCGGTCCTTCCGTGCCCGGCATAGGCTTCGCCTGCGGCATGGAGCGCCTGGCCCTTCTGCTGGAAGGCCGGGAACTTCCCGAAGTTCATCCCGATTTTTATGTGGCCGTGCTGGACGACTCCTGCCGTGATGCTGCCTTTGCTCTGGCGCAGAGCCTGCGCCGCGAGGGATTTTCCGGCACCATGGGCTACGAGAGCCGCAGCATGAAGTCCACCATGCGTCAGGCCGGCAAATCCGGCGCGCGCTTCACGCTCATCATGGGGACCAACGAGCTGGCCTCCGGAAGCGTCATCATTAAAAACATGGAATCTGGCGAGCAGCGTGAAGTGTCCTGCGCCGATGTGGCCGCCAGCCTGAATGCCGAACAATAAAGAGGAATGGTCATGAGCCAGTTTGAAGAAAACGAAAAGACCGTCGTGGATGTTCAGAAGGAACACGCCCGATACATCAAGCCGCTTGGCGACTGGAAGCGCAGTCATCACTGCAACGATCTGACCATTGCCAACAACGGTGAGATCGTGTGCCTCATGGGCTGGGTTCAGTATCGCCGCGACCACGGCGGCCTCATCTTTGTGGACCTGCGCGACCGCGACGGCCTCACCCAGGTGGTGTTCAGCCCCGAAGTCGCTCCGGAAGCCCACAAGGACGCCCATATTCTGCGCAGCGAATACGTCATCGCCATCAAGGGCCGCGTCCGTCCCCGTCCCGAGGGTATGACCAATCCCAACCTGCACACCGGCGAAATCGAAGTCGTTGTGCTGGAATGGAAGCTGCTCAACACTGCCAAGACGCCGCCTTTCCTCGTGGAGGATCGTACCGACTGCTCTGAGTCCGTGCGTCTGCAGTACCGCTATCTCGACCTGCGTCGTCCTTCCATGGCACACAATCTGCGCGTGCGTCACAACATTGTGAAGGCCTGCCGCAATTATCTGAACGATCTCGACTTCCTTGAAGTCGAAACTCCCTATCTCACCAAGTCCACCCCCGAAGGCGCCCGTGACTTCCTCGTGCCGAGCCGCATGGCTCCGGGCGAATTCTACGCGCTGCCCCAGTCGCCTCAGCAGTTCAAGCAGATGCTCATGATGAGCGGCGTGGACCGCTACTATCAGGTGGCCCGCTGCTTCCGCGACGAGGATCTGCGTGCCGACCGTCAGCCCGAGTTCACGCAGGTAGACATTGAAATGAGCTTCGTGGACGAAGAGCAGGTGATGAGCATGGCCGAAGGCCTCATTGCCCGCGTGTTCAAGGAAGCGCTCGGCGTGGACATCGAGCTGCCTCTCAAGCGTATGCCCTACGACGAGGCCATGCGCGACTACGGCTCCGACAAGCCCGACACCCGCTTTGATCTCAAGCTCAAGGACGTGACTGAAATTGTGCACGGCTCCGCTTTCAAGCTCTTTGCCGGCGCCAGGCTGGTAAAGGCTCTGCGCGTGCCCGGCGGCGCTACCATGACCCGCAAGGAAATCGACGAACTTACCGATTTCGTGAAGGGCTTCGGCGCTCAGGGGCTGGCCTGGATCAAGATTCATGAAAACGAGTGGCAGTCTCCCATCGCCAAGTTCCTTTCCGATCAGGAAAGGGCGGGCATTGCCGAAGTCTGCGGCCTTGAAGTGGGCGATATCGTGTTCTTCCAGGCCGGAGAGCCCGGTCTTGTGAACAATGCCCTCGGCAGCCTGCGCGTGAAGCTCGGAAACAAGCTCGGCCTCATTCCCGAAAATACCTGGAACCTGCTCTGGGTCACGGACTTCCCGCTCTTTGAATACAGCGAGGAAGAACACCGCTGGGTGGCCTGCCATCATCCCTTCACCGCCGCGCAGGACGACAGCTACGACATAATGCTCACCGATCCCGCCCGCGCCAAGGCCCGCGCCTACGACATGGTGCTGAACGGCAACGAAATCGGCGGCGGTTCCATCCGTATCCACAACCCCGCCGATCAGACCCGTATGTTTGAAGGTCTCGGCTTCACCGAAGAGTCCGCCAAGGCTCAGTTCGGCTACTTCATTCAGGCACTGGACTACGGTACCCCGCCTCACGGCGGCATAGCCTTCGGTCTCGACCGCGTGGCCATGCTGCTCACCGGTGCTTCTTCCATCCGCGACGTTATCGCGTTCCCCAAGAATCAGAAGGCCGCCTGCCTGCTTACCGAAGCTCCGTCCCCTGTGGACAACAAGCAGTTGCGTGAACTGGGCATTCGACTGCGTGAAAAGGCGGCTCCCGCCCCCAGCGCTTCCGCGGAGTAAATCATGCTTCGTCCCGTTCTTCAGTATCCCGATCCCACGCTTGCCAAGGTCAGCGAACCTGTGGCGGAGATCAACGACGAAATCCGCGCTCTTGCCAAGGATATGCTCGACACCCTCACCACCGTGGGCGGCGTGGGCATTGCCGCGCCTCAGATAGGCGTGCTCAAGCGCGTGGTCATCATCGATGTGTCGCAGGAAAAGAACGATCCTGATCTGCCTCAGGATTTCCGGGTATTCGTCAATCCCGTGGTCACCGTGCTCGATCCGAAGGGCCATGAGGAAAACGAAGGCTGTCTTTCCGTACCGGAGCTGCGCGCCAAGGTGAAGCGTCCCCGCCGCGTGGCGCTCGATGCGCTTGATCTCGACGGCAATCCCGTCCACATCGAAGGCGAAGGCTACTACGGCGCCTGCATGCAGCACGAGACCGATCATCTCGACGGCAAGCTCTTCATCGACTACCTGAGTTATCTGAAGCGTTCTCTTTACGACAAGAAGATGAGAAAGGGCAGAAAGTAGTCGAAAAGCCGCTTCTCCGCATCATTCAGCAAAAGCCCGGGCCGTCGGTCCGGGCTTTTGCATTCTTTGCACCGGATGGAAACAGTCTGATGGAAGGCTGGACGGGGGAGGGCTTAGGCCGTACAGTGTGATGACTTCTTTCAGGAGAAAGCATGGCGAGTTCCGCCTTGTTTTTTGCAGAAGACAACGAATCATCAGGAAAAGGGCAGCCTTTTCTTTTTCAAGCAGGAGAAGCCATGTCGAAACTGCGCATCGTGTTCATGGGCACGCCGGATTTTGCGGCGGTCATTCTGAAAGCCGTGGCCGCCTGGGAGGGCGGAGAGGTCGTGGCCGTTTACACTCAGCCCGACAGGCCGGCCGGTCGGGGAAAGAAGCTGAAGGCTTCCGCCACCAAGGAGCTTGCCCTTGAGCTCGGGATTCCCGTGCTTCAGCCTCGCAATTTTCGTGACGACGCCGACGTGCAGGCCCTTGCCGAGCTCAGACCCGACGTGCTTGTGGTGGCGGCTTACGGCCTGATTCTGCCTCAGCGCGTGCTCGACATTCCCGTCATGGGTCCGTACAACGTGCACGGCTCACTGCTTCCGCAGTACCGGGGAGCCGCTCCCATACAGCGCGCCGTCATGAACGGTGACGCCATTTCCGGCGTGACCATCATGAAGATGGAAGCCGGGCTCGATTCCGGCCCCATACTTCTGCAGCAGGCGGTGAGCATAGAGCCCGACGACACGGCAGGCACGCTGTTCGACACGCTGGCCGAACACGGGGCAAAACTCATGGTCGGCGCGCTCGGCATGATAGCCGAGGGCAGGGCGGCCTTCGTTCCTCAGAACGAGGCGCTTGCCACCCATGCGGCCAAGATTTCCGCAGCCGAGGAATATGTGGACTGGTCCATGGACGCTAAAACCGTTCACAACATCATTCGCGGTCTTACTCCTGCGCCCGGTGCAAAGAGCGTGCTCCATGTCGAGGGCCGGGACCCCGTCATGCTTCGCATTGAGCCCGGTGAGCCCGTGGACAAGACGCCGGACGCCGAACCCGGCACGCTGGTAGGTATGGACGGCGACGCGCTCCTTGTGGCCTGCGGTTCGGGCGCGTACCGTATGACGCATCTTCGTCCGGCGGGCAAGTCCACCATGAGTGCGGCGGACTTCCGCAACGGTCGGCTGCGTGGACTGCCCGAGCCCTGGGGCAGGCTGCTCGGAAAGGACGCGTAGGATTTGACCGTCACGGGAGCGCTCCGCATTCGGCGGAACGCTCCGTGCCGTCTCCTTGCCTGAAGGTGGAACCGTCAGCCTGAAAAATGGAAAAACGCTCCAGAATCCTTTTTAAGACACGAATGAGCGAAGGCGCGAGTCAATGGTCGAAAAAAAGAAAAAAACGCCTCAGAATCAGACTTCTTCCGGCGCCCGAAAAGGCGCTCTGGACATTCTGCATCAGCTCTTCCGACATCCTGAAGACTCGACGCCTCTTCCGGTCATGCTTGCCCGGCATGCGCAGTCCGTCGCCATGGACGGGCGTGACACGGCACTGCTTTCCGAGCTGACGTACGGCGTGCTTCGTCGTCACGCGGCGCTGGACTTTGCCCTGGCCGGCTTTCTGAAAAAGCCGGAGGCGCTTTCCTTTCAGGTGCGCATGCTGCTCAGGCTCGGCGCGTATGAAATTCTTTTCATGGACGGCATTCCCGCCCGGGCCACGGTGAACGAGCTGGTCAATCTGGCCAGGCGTCGTTTCGGACAGGGACTGGGCGGACTGGTCAACGGCGTGCTTCGCGCCGTCGACAGGGAATCCCAGGCGCTTCGCTCCGCTTTGCGTCAGGAGGAAGAGGCGCTCATGAGAGCAACTCTCGACGCGGAGGGCATGGCCCGGGCCGCGTCTCTGCCTCTCTGGCTCACCGGAATGTGGGAGAAGCACTACGGTCGCAGACAGGCCTGCCTGATGGCGGCGAATACGCTTGAACATCCTGCGCCGTGCTGGCGCGCGAACCTGTCCAGGGCGTGGGGCGAAATGCTCGTTCAGCACTGGATCGAACGCGGATACGCTCCCGTGGGGCTGGGCGGTTTTTCTGCGCAGGGGCTGGACAAAAATAGGGCGGAAGCAGCAAAGGAACAGGGGCTTCTGGCAACCTTTGAAAAGCAGGGCAACCTGACGCGGCAGGGGGCATCGTCTCAGCTTGTCGCAGAACACCTGGCCGAGTGGATTCTCGGCAGTGAAACGCTTGCCGAAGCTCCTTTGTGGGATGCCTGCTGCGGGCGGGGCGGCAAGACCACGGCCCTTCTGGAAAAAGGGGTAAAGGTGGAGCTTGCCAGCGAACCGGCGGACTTCCGGCTGGAGGAACTCAAGGCTTCCCTCTTGCGCCTTGGTCTGCCGTGGCCGAGGCTACACTATGGCCAGGCACAGGATGTTGAAGAGTCTTTCCCATTGATATTATTGGATGTTCCATGCAGCGGTACAGGAACGCTGGCGCGCAATGCCGAGCTTAGGCTGCGCCTTTCCCCGGAACGTTGTGCCGAAGTTGCGCGCGTGCAGGCCGAGATACTTGAACACGCTTGGGAACGGCTTTTGCCCGGCGGCGCGCTGTTCTATGTGACCTGCGCGCTGAATCGCGAGGAAAACGAGGAGCAGATTTCCCGTTTTCTTGCAAGCAAGGGCCGCACCTGCCGTCTGGAGGAACAGAGGCTCGTTCTTCCCCTTTTCCCGGGGCAGGACGCCCTTTTTCTGGCCGTTCTTAGAAAAGCCGATTGAGCGGGGCGTTTGTGCGCTGCTGGCTTTCCTGGTAATTTTTCAGGTCGCGTTGCGCTCCGCGGCCTTTTTAATGTCGAGGGCGCGCCGAAGAGGCGCGCCCGAAAACAAGGGAGCATGGGGACACTATTTTCCCATGCGGAGTGCGGGGCGAAGCCCTGCGCTTACCCGTTTTTTCTGTTTCTTCTCTTTTTATTTCTCTTCCTCGTTCAGTCCGAGAAGGCTGAGAATACGGGCCAGTTCTTCGGGACTTGTGTAGGGAATCTGTATGCGGCCCTGCTGTTCGTTGCCTCTGATGGTGGCTCTGGTACCGCTGTTCTGTCGAAGGAGATTCTGAAGTTTTTTGATGAGCTCGGGCTTCGGGGCGCGGGCCGTTCGGGGCGTGGGGCTCTGCTCGGGGGCGAGTTTTTCCGGAAGCCTTCCGGTGCGCTTGCAGGTATCGGCGGCGGCTTCGGCCTCACGAACGGACAGATTATGTCGCACGATGGCCTCGTACAATGCCTCCCGGAGCTTGTCGTCGCCTATGGAGAGCAGGGCGCGGGCGTGTCCTGCGCTGATGTCGCCGCGTGCAAGTGCGTCCTGCATGGCGGAGGAGAGTTGGAGCAGGCGCAGGGCGTTGGCAACGGCCGAGCGGCTTTTTCCCAGTTGCTCCGCCAGGGCTTCCTGACTCAGATTATGGGCTTTGCGCAGGGCCTGGAGCGCTTCGGCCTCTTCCATGGGGTTGAGGTCTTCACGCTGAAGATTTTCCACAAGAGCCACGGTCATGGCTTCCTTGTCGTCGTATTCCGTCACGATGACGGGTACTTCCGTCAGACCTGCCATGCGGGCCGCGCGCCAGCGCCGCTCGCCTGCCACGATTTCATACCGCTGGGGCATTCCGGGCAGAAGACGTACCAGAAGAGGCTGAATGACGCCCTGATTTTTGATGGAAACGGCCAGCTCTCCGAGGGCGTTGTTGTCAAAAACCTTGCGGGGCTGATGCTTGCCGGGGACAAGCTGGGTGAGGGCCAGCTTTCTGGGCTCTTCGCTGCTGGTCTCTGCGGCGGAGCTGAGCAGAGAGCTCAGGCCCCGTCCGAGGCCGCGTTCAGGGATGTTCATGGAACCTCCATTATCGCAGGGCGTTTTCCGTTCTGCGCCTGCGGTGGACTGAAACATAGTGTGGAAAAAGGTGTCCCTCATGGCAGGGAGGCGCTCCGCGGCTTTCGTCCTTTCGACGCTTCATGGTGTCGGTGAAGGGCAGCTCAGAGAGCTGAGGGAGCAGAAAACGTCTGTCCGGGCTAAGGCAGTGCGGTTTTGTGCACGACCTCGCGGGCAAGTTCAAGATAGGCTTCCGCTCCTTTTGACTTGATGTCGTAGTGAAGTATGGACTTACCGTGACTGGGAGCTTCGGACAGGCGCACATTCCTGGGAATGACGGTTTTGAACATATGCTTGGGGAAGCAGCGTTCCGCCTCTGCCTTCACCTGACGGGCCAGCTTGTTGCGCGAGTCGTACATGGTGAGAAGCACTCCCAGAATCTTCAGTTCCTTGTTGAGGCGCTTGCGCACCTGCTCATAGGTGTGCAGCAGTTTGACGATGCCTTCAAGGGCGAAAAATTCGCACTGCAGGGGAATGAGAATTTCGTGAGCGGCACACAGCGTATTGATGGTGATGAGGCCGAGGGAGGGAGGGCAGTCGATGATGATGTAGTCGTAGTTGTCGGCTATCTGTCCGAGCAGGTCGGCAAGATAGAATTCCCGGGCCATCTTGTCTACGAGTTCTATTTCAATGCCGACGAGATCCGTGGATGAGGGCAGCAGCGAGAGATAGGGCGTCGCCGTGGGAAGAAGCGTTTCTTCCAGTGTGGACGTGCCGCAGAGCGCCGTATAGAGATTGCGCGAAAGGTTCTGCTGATCGAAGCCGAGCGAGCTTGTAGAGTTCGCCTGTGGGTCGCAATCGACCAGCAATACACGATTTTCCATGATAGCCAGAGAGGCGGAAAGGTTGACAGACGTGGTGGTTTTGCCCACGCCGCCTTTCTGGTTGGCAACAGCAATGATTCTGGCCAAGTTTCAAGCTCCTTTCCCAAATTCTTTTTTTACATAAACGCTGCCATGGGTAAATGCAAGGAGTGTTTCACGTGAAACATTCAAGCCGAACATTGATCATGTTTCACGTGAAACACTCCTGAGCGTTGAAAACTCAGGGGGAGGCGTTTTGGCCGTGTAGGGGGCTTGTCGTCAGAAATCATTATTTTTTTAGAGGGCGGGAGCAAGACGGCTCTGGAAGGCCGGAGCTTTGCTGGCCTTAGCATCCGTATGAGAAAGGGAATCTTGTTGACGGAAGAAGTTTTTCGGAAAGAAGCGGGAGTGCTGCTCGAAAGAAACGGGGAATTCGACCGCTCCGGTTCGGGAAAGGACAGGAAAATGCTGTGCCGAAAACGTGTGTCCCGGGATACCCTGTGCCGCAGGCATGCCGCATGAACGCAGAGCGGTGCTGTTTCAAGCGGGGAAGGTCAGAGGCCTTTTTATCCGGACGCGGCGTCCGGTGTTTCGTCAGGTCGAAAAAGGGAGCGGACTTTTGACGTCCGCTCCCTGGAAGGTATTTCAGGTGTGGTAAATGAGCTGTCCCGTGCGTACTTGGATGCGCGGGGCGGCCTTCCGGCACAAAGAGTCGATCAGTGACCCGTGATGTTGTACTTCTTCAGTTTGTACTGCATGAGACTGCGGGATATGCCGAGCAGTTCCGCAGCGTGGGCCTGCACGAAGTCGGCTCGCACGAGAGCACGCTTGATGAGGGCGGCCTCTATCTTGTCCAGCGTATCGGCCAGATTGAGCTCCACGGGCAGCAGGTCCACGGCGCTCTTGAACTGCGATTCCTCGCCGCGTATTTCCGGAGGCAGATCTTCCACGCCGATGACCGGACCGGGGACCATGACCATGCAGCCCTCAAGCACGTTCTGAAGCTGGCGGATGTTGCCCGGCCAGTCATAGCCGGTAAGGTAGTTCTGCGCTTCGGGACTGAAGCTTTTGGTGGGAATGCCGTTGTCTTCAGCGATTTTTTCCGTGAAGTGGGCGATAAGCAGGGGAATGTCTTCCCTGCGCTCGCGCAGCGGCGGAATGTGGATCTGCACCACATTGAGACGATAGAACAGGTCTTCGCGGAAGGTGCCTTCCTCCACCATTTTGGAAAGATCCCGGTTCGTGGCGGCCACTACGCGGATGTCCACGCTGATGGGCTCGGTGCCGCCCACGCGCTCGAACACGCGTTCCTGCAGCACGCGCAGCAGCTTTACCTGCAGATCCATGCTGAGTTCGCCCACTTCATCGAGAAACAGCGTTCCGTGGTCCGCCTGTTCGAAGCGTCCCCGGCGTGTGGCTACCGCGCCGGTGAAGGATCCCTTTTCATGGCCGAAGAGCTCGCTTTCCAGCACGCCGGAGTTGAAGGCCATGCAGTTGACCGAGACGAAGGGACCTTCCTTGCGTGGAGAGCTGAAATGGATGGCTCTTGCCACAAGCTCCTTGCCTGTGCCGGATTCGCCGGTAATGAGCACCGTGGAACGGCTGACGGCCACGCGATCCACGATGGAGAGCGTGTTTCTGATGGCCTTGGATTTTCCGATGATATGATGGGTACGGTAGCGTTCCTCCAGCGACTCCTGAAGCAGCTTGTACTGACGGTGTGCCTTGGAGAGCTCCACGGCGTTGTGCACGGAGAGCAGAAGTTCGTCGTTGGCAAAGGGTTTGGTGATGTAGTCGAAGGCGCCGTAGCGCATGGCTTCCACCGCGTTTTCAATGCTGCCGAAGGCCGTCATGATGAGCACGGGCAGATCGGGCCAGGACTTTTTGATGCGCTGGAGCACTTCCTTGCCCGAGAGTTTCGGCATCTTCATGTCGGTGATGACAACGTCGACTTCCGATTCGTCCAGAAAATGCAGCGCCATTTCCGGATCGTTGAGGGCTGTTACCTCATATCCGGCGTCCTTGAGCAGCGCTTCCATGACGATGAGATAGTTCTTCTCGTCATCGATGACGAGAATGTGGGATATGTCACTCATGTTTCTGTCCTTGTTCTTCCGACGGCTGTCGTGTGGGGAAGCTTATGGTTATGAAGGCTCCGCCCTGCGGAGCGTTGGCCAGCTTCATGCTGCCGCCGTGCGAGTCGATGATGGCCTGTACGATGGGCAGGCCGAGACCGGTGCCGTTGTCCTTGGTGGTGAAGAACGGGTCCATGGCCTTGGAAAGCGAGTCCTCGCTGAAGCCGGGGCCCGTGTCCCGGAAGGTGAGCACTGTCCGTCCGTCCGTGGAGAGCACGCTGTCGATGAAAATTTCACCCTTGCCCTGCATGGCCTGCTGCGCGTTGGCAAGAATGTTGTAGAAGGCGCGGTAAAGGAGGTCGGCGTCACCGAGAACGGTGATGTCTGGAGCGACGTTGATGTGCACCTCTACGCCCTGACGTTGAAACTCTCCGCCGAGAAACGCCATGGCCTTGTTGATGAGGTCCTGAAGACTCACGACGTCCTGTCTCGGCTGCCGCGGGCGGGCATAGTCCAGAAAGTCGTTCACCGTGGTGCCGAGACGGCAGGATTCATCGTAAATGGCGGAAAGCATGGCCTGCGTGGTGGCGTCTTCGATCTTGTGACGACGAATGAGAAATTCCGAGCTCGAGCGGATGATGCCCAGCGGGTTTCTGATTTCATGGGCTATGGAGGCAACCATGCGGCCCATGCTGGCCAGCTTTTCCGCCTGATGAAGCTGGGCTTCGAGCTGGCGATTCATGGCCATGCGTCGACTCAGGGTATATTCGGCCTTCCGCGCCACGAAGTGAAGCAGGAAAAAGAGTATGAGCGTGGAGATGAGAAAACCCGTGATGATGAGCCACTGAGAGCGGATGGTTCCCCGGTACTGGGGAGTCATGTCCTGCACGATTTCCAGCACGCCCAGCACGGGCACGGGCTGACCGTGCAGTCTGAGGCCCTGAAAGTCGGAATCCACGGTAAGCGGAAAGATGGTGCGCAGCAGAAAGGTGCCTTTTTCCAGATTCGGCGTGATGAGCGCCTGCGCGTAGGGAATGGAAGAGAGCACGTCGAAGTGATGGGGCTTGCCCTCGAATACCAGCGGAATGCCCGCGGTATACATGTCGGTGCGGCGCACTTCCTTGGGATCCGTGGAATACAGGATGGTGTAGTGGTCGTCGAAAAGACGCACACTTTCCAGTTGAAGGCCATGCAGCTGCGACTGTATGACCTCGTCGAGCAGCTTGTACTGAGCGGGATTGGAAAGAGCCACGCGTCCTGAGGCGTAAGTGACGGGAAGCGTGAACTTGCGGAAGATCTGTCGGTTGATGTTGTCCGCGAGCAGCAGCGCGTATTCCTGCTGGCTTTCCAGCATGGAGCGGTTCATGGTGCTGCCTATGAAAAGCGTGAGGATGACGCTGGAAATGAGAATCAGCACCAGCGAAATGTAGGAAAAGAATTTGGCCAGATTGAACGGCAGTTTGTTTTCTGCGCTGTTCTGACTTGCGTCATCCATGGAAATTCCTTCAAAAAACGTAAGCGTCGCCGGGACGTTTCCGATGGAAGAGGGGGAGGTAGAGCCTCCCCCTCCTGAATCCGGGTCTTGTTGCCTTCGCGTCGTTACCGGCGTGTGAGGGCGTTCATGGTGTCAGGCACGGCATCTTCGGCACAGGCAGAAGATGCGGCCTTTTGCATCGGTCGGGACTAGAAGTCCATGGTCTGCGACGGAATGGCGGTGAACATGGCCAGTCTTGCCGCGTCTTCCTCGGAACCGGGCATGCCGAGACGGGCGCGGGCCAGCTTCTTGCCGTTTTCCACGGCGGGCTGATCCACAGGATTGATGCCCATGAGCCAGCCGGTAAAGATGGTGGCGGCTTCAAGCAGCATCATCATCTTGCCGGCGGAAAAGGCGCTTTCATCGGGCATGTCGAGATGAACGACGGGCACGTCCTTCTGAGCCAGCGTAGCGCGGGTGGCCAGGGTTTCGGCATCAAGAATGTCGCCGAAGGTGTGGCCCTTCAGGTACTGCCACTGTTCGGGCAGCTTGGTGGGCATGGGCAGCAGATTCTGGTTGGCGGGGGTGCTGACGAAGAGGCAGATCTTGTCCTTGGGACCGTCGAGGAACATCTGAAGCAGAGAGTGCTGATCGGTCACGCCCGTGGCGGGAATGGGCATGGTGCCCTTGCCGTCCTTGCCGAGACTTTCTGCCCAGAGCTGACAGAACCAGGGGCCGAAGGTGGACCAGGCGGGAATGTAGCAGAAGTAGATGATCTGACTCTTGCCGGCTTCGGACATCTGCCATGCCCAGCGGGCAAGCTTCCAGGAAGGATGCTCGAGGAGTGTGTCGGGGTTTTCTGCCAGAGGCCGCCCCACGGAAATGGCGCCCTGAATGAGTCCCTTCCAGTCCATGCCGAGGAACACGGCAGGCACCATGCCCACGGCGGAGAGCACGGAGTAGCGGCCGCCGAGATTGTCCGGCACGGGCAGGGAGCGCAGGGCGTACTTGTCCACTTCGTCGCGCAAAAAGCCCTTGTTGGCATCGGTCACCACGAAGAGATGCTCCTGCCAGGTGCCGGGAAGCTTCGCCTGCAGCCAGGGCAGCACGATGAGATACTGGGCTATGGTTTCGATGGTGCCGCCGGACTTGCTTACCACGACCACCAGCGTGTCTTCGGGCACGAGCTTGTCCAGATGCTCCTGAAGCCATTCGGGATGCACGTTGTCGGCGATCCAGAGGCTCGGGCCGTCGTAGTTGGGACGGTCCTGTCCGGGGGTGAAGGCGCGCTGGAGAGCGCGGGGACCAAGCGCCGATCCGCCGATGCCAAGCAGCAGCATATGCTTGAAGCTTTTTAGAAATTCTTCATGAATTTCAAGCTGATGAATAAGATCTTCCGCAAAGGGAAGCGCGAGAAAGGGAAGTACCGGCAGCTCCTGCTTCAGTTTTTCGATGAAGCGGGAGTCGTCGGAAGGACGGTCGGCAACGCCGCCAAGCCATGCATGAGCCCAATCAAGTTTAGCCTGAGTCATAAACATACCATCCGGTAAAGAGGTTTTGAGCGAAGTTTCGTCAAGGAATGAAGGTCCGACGTATACGGGGCTTTGGCCCTGCAGCAAGGGGGACCGGTCCTGTCAGCGGTACAGGGCTTCCTTTATGCGATGCAGGGCATCCATGAGAACGTCGTCGGCAACGGCGTAGGAAAGACGGATGCAGTGCGGATCGCCGAAGGCTTCTCCGGGAACGCAGGCCACGCGGGCCTGTTCCAGAAGGTAGGAGCAGACGGCCTTGCCGTCGGGCATTTCGGGCGTAAAGAGCGCGCTCACGTCCGGGAACAGATAGAAGGCACCGCCGGGGCGGTGGCATACCACGCCGGGCCAGGTGGAAATTTCGGCCATGGCGAGGTCGCGGCGGCGCAGGAAGGAGAGGCGCATGTCTTCCACGCAGTCGTAGGGGCCGTCCAGGGCGGCTACGGCGGCCTTCTGAGCGATGGAGCACATATGGGAGGTCATCTGCCCCTGCAGCTTGGAGCACTGCTTGATGAGATCTTCATGGCCGAGCGTATAGCCCACGCGCCAGCCGGGCATGGAGAAGGCCTTGGACAGACCGTTCAGAATGGCGATCTTTTCAGGATATTTTTCCCACCAGCGGGAGGCGCTCACGGGTTTGCCGTCGTATACGAGCTGCTCATACATTTCGTCGGCCAGCACGAAAACATCATGCTCAAAGCACCAGGTGACGAGCGCGTCGAGCTCTTCCTGTGTGTAGGCGACACCCGTAGGATTGGAGGGAGAATTCAGGATCATCATGCGGGTCCTGGGCGTGACGGCCTTTTCGAGATCGGACGGGTCGATGCGGAAGCCGCGGGAGGAGTCGGCCTTCACGAGCACGGGATTGCCGCCGGCAAGACGGATGAGGTCGGGATAGCTGGTCCAGTAGGGGCAGGGCAGCAGCACGTCGTCGCCGTCGTTGAGCATGACGAGAAGCGTGTTGGCCAGAGACTGCTTGCCGCCGGTGGTGAGAATGACGTTTTCAGGCTTTGCCGACACCTGATACTGACGCTGAAAATAGTGGCAGACCGCGTTGCGAACGTCCATGATGCCGTTGACGGGGGTGTACTTGGTGAAGTTTTCATCAATGGCCTTCTTGGCCGCTTCGCATATGTGACGCGGCGTGGGGGCGTCGGGCTCGCCCACGGCGAGGCTGGTGACGGCTATGCCCTTCGCCTTCATTTCGAGGGCCTTGGCATTGATGGCAAGGGTGGCGGAGGGGGTTATCTTTTTCATTCTCTCGGCAAAGTTCATGGTTGCGCTTCCTGGTT
Organism: uncultured Mailhella sp.; assembly: GCF_944324575.1. GTDB lineage: Bacteria > Desulfobacterota > Desulfovibrionia > Desulfovibrionales > Desulfovibrionaceae > Mailhella. Next base: position 38,447 of record NZ_CALUWV010000010.1, read on the forward strand.
GATATGAGCAATAAAAGGCCTGACGGTCACGATAAACTCTATCAACTTCAATGCGGCCTGTAAATTGATGTTTGGTACATGAAAGTCCTTGCGGCAGACGGTTGCGCGTCTTTTTTGTCCCGGGACGCCATGCGCCTTTCCATGCAGCGTCGCAGCATGGTGTCCCTTTCAGGGAAAAGGAAGGAAGTCATGGAAACGCTGCTTCTGTCGTACCCCGAAGGCTGCCGGGTCGGTCGGTTCATCCGCAGGGAGAAGCGCTTTTTCGTGATGGCGGAGCTGGACGGGGAGGTGGTGACGGCGCATACCAACAATACCGGTACCATGCTCGGTCTTCTTCGTCCGGGTTGTCCGGTACTGCTGTCGCCGGCCCAAAATCCCGCACGCAAGCTCAAATGGACGGTGGAGGCTCTGGGACAGCCCCGGGGAAGCGGCTTCTTCTGGGTGGGCGTGAACACGTCCGCGCCCAACAGACTGCTCGAGGCCATGTTTCAAAAAGGGCTGCTTGCCTGGGCCGGAGGCTATGCGTCGCTCAGGCGTGAGGCGGTGAACGGCGAGAGCCGCCTTGACGGGCTTCTTTCCGGGCCGTCTCTGCCTGAGCTCTGGGTGGAATGCAAGAACGTGACGCTTGTGGAAGACGATGTGGCCGCCTTCCCCGACGCGGTCACGACCCGAGGGGCAAAGCATCTTCACACGCTCATGCGGCTTGTGTCGGAAGGGTGCAGGGCCGCCATGCTGTATGTCATTCAGCGTCCGGACGGGCGCTGTTTCGGCGCGGCCGACTACGTCGATCCCGAGTATGCCGAAGCTTTGCGTCTTGCGGTGCGGTCCGGGGTTGAAGTGTATCCCACGGTGGTGCACGTGAAGGAGGACGGCATATATTACGGCGGCATGCTCGAGTACCGGGAACGCTGAGTACCGGGCCGCCCTGACGCCGTGTCTTTCGTTTGTTTTTTCTGTCGAGGAGGTGCAGTCATGGGAAAGAACATCATCATTGTCGTGCTGGCTGCGGCGTGCGCTTTTTTTGCCGCAAACGTCTATCTGGAACGGAAGGCGTGGCGGGATGCGGAAATTACGCCGGCCGAATACGGCGGGCTGCTGATCCTGCGCGACATGTATTCCGCCGCGGACTATGAGGACAGAGTTCTGCCGCTTGTTCGCGAGGCCTTTGTGGACGGCAGGGTGTCGCGGGAACGTCTTGAAATGCTCGGTCTGCGTCTTGAAGGTCTCGGTTCCCGCACGCTCGACATTCTGGAGGAAAAGCGTGCCGGCGACCGTGTGTCCCGTGCATGGGATGATGCCCGCGACGGTGCGGCGGCGCTCGGCGAAAGCCTCGGGCGTCAGATGGGCAGGGCCATGCGGGAACTCGGTGACGCCGTTGAAGGCCTGAAGCCGAAGCGCTCTCCGGAGAGTCAGACACGTCCGGACGGCAGCGTGGAACTGTAGTTTCGGCAGGCTGGATCTGCATGAAAGGCGGGACGGTTGTTTCAGAGTCTCTGAACAGCCGTCCCGCCTTTCACTTCGGACCTCTTTTGCCTGACTTTTTCACGGAAGAGAGGGAGAAACGGAGCATACGGCTCCGTTCCACAGAAGGAAACAGACGTTAGAATCCCGCCGCGAGGCCGTCGCCGCGAGGATCGGCGGCGCCCTGAAGCACGCCGTTTTCACGAACGAGAATGGCACCGGCATGGCCCATGGTGTCGGTGAAGTCCTTGACGACCCTTACGGGGTGGCCGCGCCTTGCAAGTTCCTCGACCACGGCAGCGGGAATGCGTCCCTCGAGCTTCACGTCGTTGGAAGCTGCGCCCCAGGTGCGGCCGTAAAGCCAGCGGGGAGCGGTAATGGCTTCCTGCGGCGTCATGCCGAAGTCCACCACGCGGGTCACAATGGCGGCCTGCGTCTGCGGCTGCCCCTCGCCACCCATGGTTCCGTACACAAGGCAGGGTTTGCCGTCTTTGAGGAGCATGGCGGGGTTGAGCGTGTGCATGGTGCGCTTGCCGGGCTCAAGACGGTTCACATGCTTCGGATCAAGGGAGAAGAAGCTGCCGCGGTTCTGGAGCAGCACGCCCGTACCTTCGGCCACGATGCCGGAACCGAAGTCATGATAGATGCTCTGGATGAGAGAGACGGCGTTGCCGTCCCTGTCCACCACGCCGAGCCAGACGGTGTCGCCCTTGGGATCCAGAGGAGCCCTGGGGTCGGCCGCCTTTTTCATGTCGATGCGCGCAGCCTGCCTTTTGCCGTGCGCTTCCGAAAGCAGCTCGTCCAGAGGAATGGAGACGAAGGCGGGGTCGGAAAGATAGCGGTCGCGGTCGGCAAAGGCCTCCTTGGTGGCCTCGATGATGGCATGATAGTAATCCGTGCTGCCTTCGCCCATGGCCTTTACGTCGAAATTGTTCAGGATGTTCAGAATCTCGAGGGAGGCCATGCCCTGCGTGTTCGGCGGCAGGTTGCAGGCCTCAAGCCCCCGGTAGTTCACGCGCAGGGGCGTGACCCAGTCGGCCTTGTGTGAAGCGAGGTCCTCGAGCGTGAGCATGCCGCCGTTCTTTTCCATATCCGCCACAATCTTTTTTGCGATGTCGCCCGTGTAGAATGCTTCAGAGCCCTTCTCAGCAATCATGCTCAGCGTGGCGGCAAGATCCGGCTGACGGAACAGGTCTCCTTCGGCCAGGGGGCTTCCGTTCTTCATGAACACGCGGGCGAACTCCGGGAATCTCTGAAGATTGCGAAACACCTTGCCGTTTGGGTCGGCATTCACGGCGCTCCAGAAGGCCAGGGATGAGCTCACCGGAAAGCCGTTTTCGGCGTAGGAAACGGCCGAGGAGAAAAGTTCCTTCCAGGGCATGGCCGTCTTGAGAACGGATTGACTGTAACGGTAGGCCTCGTCCCAGCCGGATACCGCGCCGGGCACGGTGATGGCGGCAAGGTAGCCGCGGGGGGGAATGGCCGCAAGGCCTCTGGCGGCGTAAAGGTCGATGCTCGCCCCGGCTCCCGCGCGTCCGCTGGCGTTCAGGCCCCGAAGTTCGCCGGTTCCGGCGTTGTAGATGAGCCAGAAATTATCCCCCCCGGGCGTGCACATCTGCGGATAGACCACGGCAAGCGTGACGGCGGTGGCTATGGCGGCGTCCACGGCATTGCCGCCGCGGCGCAGAATGTCGAGTCCGGCCTGTGTGGCCAGATGGTTGGGAGAGGTCACCATGCCGTTCGTGGCCAGAGGATTGTTGCTTTGAGAAACGGTGGCGCAGTAGGAAGGGCTTTCCATGGCAGAGCTCCGGGACAGGCACGGAAAGAAGGGCGCAGGGCGTCCTGCTACGAACGTGACCGTCCATTTGAGGGTGGTCTTCACGAGTGCCCTTAGAGTAAGGTTTTGCGGAACTTTGTCCATGTCTTTGAGACATGGTTAAAAATGGTTCTGGAAGTCCTGTTGTTGAGTCTGTTTTTGGTTCACTCCTGACCTGAGTTTTGCTTGACATAAAGAATGTTCGAGAAAAGGCACGGACGATGCTTTTTGGCGCATGAGCATGGCCAAGGAAGGGGCAGGGATTCGGTATGGATGTGGGGCCGGTCGTCGCGACGGCAAGAAGCCGTGAAAGTGTTTGGGGGAGGGGAAAAGGTCGGTTCGACTGCCGGATGCGACGGCAGTCCGGCAGAGGCAAAAAAAATGGCCCGCGAATGTGTTTCCGGGCCATTTTTCAAACGAACGTCAGTTCTGTCCTTCGTCAAGCTCCCTTGTGTACCGGCACTTGGGATTGGGACAGGCTATGTGACGACCGCGTGCGCGGGTAGTCTTGATGACCAGAATGGGAGACTGACATTCCGGGCAGGTTTCAGCCACGGGCCAGTCCCATACGGCGTAGTCGCATTCAGGGTAGCGGGAGCAGGAGTAGAACAGCTTGCCCTTGCGGGAGCTTTTTTCCACCAGCGTTCCCTTGCTGCACTTGGGGCAGGTCACGCCTGTGGAGAAGGGCGCGGCATAATCGCATTCGGGGTAGCGTGAACAGCTCAAAAAGCGGCTTCCCGTGCGGGACTGCTTGAGAATGACGTCGCCGCCGCATTTAGGGCAGGTGCCCATTTTCTGATGCTCTTCCTTCGGACGCTCCTGAGGAATGATTCTGCCCTTTTCGTCGCGGGTGAAATTGGTGGTGTAGCGGCATTCAGGATAGCCCGTGCACGCCAGGAATTCTCCGCTCTTGCCGAACTTCACCACAAGGGGCTTGCCGCATTCGGGGCAGGGGACGTCGGTGGTGAGGCCTCCCTTCACCGGGGCCATGTTTTTTGCCGCGGCTTCCAGCGTGGGGTTGAAGTCCTTGGAAAAGTCCTTCATGAGGTCCACCCAGCCGAGTTCTCCATCGGCCACCTTGTCGAGATTGTTTTCCATTTCGGCAGTGAAGCCCACGTCCATGAGCCTTGCGAAGTGATCACGCAGCTGGGAACAGACTACCTTGCCGAGATCCGTGGGCACGAAGTGCTTGTCTTCGATGCGCACGTACTCGCGATCTTCAATGGTGGAAATGATGGTGGCATAGGTGGAAGGACGGCCTATGCCCCGTTCTTCAAGTTCCCGGACAAGGGAGGCTTCGGTGTAGCGCGGCGCAGGCTGCGTGAACTTCTGTTCCTTTTCCAGCTTCTGCAGCGTGACCACTTCGCCTTCGTGAAGGGCGGGAAGCGCTGCTTCCTCTTCGTCCACGGAGCGGGGCATCACCGCAAGAAAACCGGGAAAGAGCAGGCGTTCGCCCTTTGACTTCCACAGACCGGGACCGCAGGTCAGGGAGACGGAGGTATCATGATAGGTGGCGGCGGCCATCTGCGAGGCCACGAAGCGACACCAGATGAGGTTGTAGAGGCGGTACTGATCGGGAGTGAGAAATTCCTTCACGTCCTGAGGGGTCAGCGTGATGTCGACGGGACGCACGGCTTCATGGGCGTCCTGTGCGGAGGTCTTGCCCTTGAAGGATCGCCCCTTGCCTCCGGGAGCCATGTAATCCTTGCCGAAATGCTGTTCTATGTACTCGGCGGCGCTTTTCTTGGCTTCGTCGGCAATGCGTACGGAGTCGGTACGCATATAGGTAATGAGTGCCGTGGTGCCGCGTTCACCGAGCTCTATGCCTTCATACAGACGCTGTGCCGTGGCCATGGTGCGCTTGGAGGTGAAGCCTATGCGCTGGTTGGCCGTCTGCTGCAGCGTTGAGGTGGTGAAAGGCGGCAGCGGATTGCGGGAACGCTCCTTTTCCTCCATCTGCGACACCACGAAGGGCTGACCTGCCATGGCCTGTTCCATGGCGTCCGCCGCGGCCTTGCTGGCAATGAGAATCTTGCGGGAGCTTTTTTCCTTGTCCCTGCTCTCTTCGCCGGAGTCGGAAAGTTCTCTGAGCTTTTTGGCAAAGCTCGTTTCTATCTTGACGAGCTCCGCTTTGAAGGGGGGAGGCGTGGCACCGGCAAGCAGGGCGCGGAAGGTCCAGAATTCTTCGGGTACGAAGGCAAGGCGTTCCTCCTCGCGCTCCACGATGAGCCGAAGCGCCACGGACTGCACGCGTCCGGCGGAAATGCCGCGCTTTACGGTTTTCCAGAGCAGAGGGGAAATCTTGTAACCCACAAGACGGTCGAGCACGCGGCGGGCCTGCTGCGCGTCGAAGAGGTTGGGGTTGATGTCGTGGGGGTGTTCCAGCGCGTTCTTCACGGCGCGGGAGGTGATTTCGTTGAACTGGATGCGCTTGATGTTCTTCGCCTTGTTCTTGATGACTTCGGCGATGTGCCAGGCAATGGCCTCGCCCTCACGGTCGGGGTCGGGCGCAAGGTAGACGGTGTCTGCCTTGGAGGCCGCGTCCTGCAGATCGCGCACCACTTTTTCCTTGCCCTTGATGATTTCATAGTGAGGGGCAAAGTCGTGGGCCTCGTCCACGCCGATTTCTCTGGTGGGCAGGTCGCGGATGTGACCGACGCTGGCCTGCACCATGTATTTGTTTCCCAGAAATTTCTTGATGGTCTTCACCTTGGCCGGTGACTCCACGATAATCAGATCCTTGCCCATAGCTCGCTCACAAGTAGGAATTTCAAAGGGAGGTTGAGCCTCCGTCGTCAAGGAACATACGTTAAAAGGGGGGAGCGTCAAGTCCCGGACGGGTCAAATGACGCATTTCTCCTGCCCCTGCAGGGAATCCGGGGACAGAAAGCGTGCGATTGGGCCGCTCAGGAGAGCATCGCGCTGCGGGTGTTTCTGTCGAACACGATGCGTTCCGGTCCCAGGCCGAGTGCCTGCCAGCGTTCTTTCAGCGTGCCTTTGTCGCCGTACATGAAACCCTGACAGAAACGCGGCAGCGTAAGACGGACGGGGGCATGCCCGAGCCTGCGAACGGCATCTTCTGCGGAGAGAAGAAGCGCTTCCGCCTGAATGAGCGCTCCGAGCGCAGGATGCCTCGGGCCGGCGAGGAGCGCAGCGTCGAAGGCTGGTTCCGGAGCAACGGAAAGCCGGATGACGGAAACATCCGCCTGCCAGGCGAGACGAAGGGCTTCTCCCAGTGTTTTCACGGTTTCTTCTATCGTCCATGGAACGTAGCGGCCTTCGCGGTACCAGCGCGCGAGTACGGTGCCTTCGGGCACGAGGCAGGGATAGAAGCGCAGACAGGAAGGAGAGAGAGAAAGGGCTTTCCTTACATCGGCAAGAAAGACCTCCGGAGTGCTTCCCGGCATGCCGGGAAGCAGCTGCACGCCGAGCGAGAGTCCGGCTTCGTGCACTTTTCTGCATCCTTCTTCAGCATCCCTGCCCGAGTAGCCCCGTCGGGAAAGGGCAAGCGCGTCGTCATCAAAGCTCTGTATGCCGAGCTCCACAAGGTCCACGCCGTTTTGCAAAAGCTCTTTCAGCACCTTTGGGGCAAGCGCATCCGGTCTTGTGGAGCAGCGGGCGCGCGTGATGCGTCCTTCCCTGCGAAGTCTGCTCAGAAAGTCGAGGCACGATGTGCGGTCGACGGATGGAAGAGCTGTGAAGGTGCCGCCGTAAAAGGCGAGTTCCCGGTTTTCTCCGGCGCGGCAAGGAGGCATTTCGGACGTTGCGGCACAGGCTTTTTCGAGAATGTCACGAACGTTTTCCGATGCGTCTTCTCCTGTCTGCTTGTCCTGCGCGCAGTATACGCAGTGACAGGGACAACCGAGAAAAGGCAAAAATACCGGAATGATGCGATCGGCTCTGTGCTGTCTGGCTCCTGTATTGAAATGGACTTCACAGGGAGCCTCGCGACCGGAATGTGGCGAAAGAGGTGACATTTTTTTTCCTTGGGAGAAAAGCTCTTGATGTTCTAATCGCTTGCGCTTACGATGACAAGGTCTTCCCCGTGTCAAAAAACGCGGGTCTCTGGAGGTCTGTACTGTCATGTCTGAAGAAAAATGTGTTTTCTGCCTCATCGCGAACGGGGACATTCCCTGCGCGAAGGTGTATGAGGATGATATTGTCCTGGCATTTCTTGATCTTTCTCCCGTGCATCCCGGCCACACGCTGGTGATTCCCAAAAAACACTACAAGGACATGCTCGAAGTATCCTGCGACATCGCGCCTGCGGTGTTTTCCGCGTTGAAGAAGCTGGGGGCGGCCGTCATGAAGGCCACCGGCGCCACGGGGTTCAACGTCATGCAGAATAACGGATTGTCCGCAGGGCAGACCATGTTTCATATCCATTGGCACATCATTCCCCGTTTCGACGGGGATGGGCTCGGCGCGTGGGAGCAGGGGAATTATCCTGACGCCGAAGCCATGCAGGCCATGGCCGCGAAAGTGGCCTCGTGTCTGGAATAGTAAATCCGTATCAGGAAGGAATGGCAGGAGGAAAGCATGAACAAGGCTCTGACCAAGGCTGACATTGTGGAAGCGGTGTACAATGACAAGAATCTCGGCCGCAACCGTGCGGAAGTGAAGAATATCGTTGAAAATCTGCTTGC
>NZ_CALUWV010000011.1 GCF_944324575.1 uncultured Mailhella sp.
GCCGAAGGCCAGATCGTCAAGGGCAAGGCCAAGAACATCACCGAATACGGCGTGTTCGTCGACCTCGGCGGCCTCGACGGTCTGCTGCACATCACCGACATGTCCTGGAAGCGCATCCGCCATCCTCGCGAAATGGTGTCTCTGGGTCAGGAACTGGAACTCAAGGTTCTTTCCTTCGACAAGGAAAACCAGAAGGTTTCTCTCGGCCTGAAGCAGCTCGTGCCCGATCCCTGGCAGGACATCACCGCCCGCTTCCCCGAAGGCTCTCACCATGTCGGCAAGGTGACCAACCTCGTTGACTACGGCGTGTTCGTGGAACTCGAACCCGGCGTTGAAGGCCTCGTGCACATTTCCGAAATGTCCTGGACCCGCAAGCTCCGTCATCCTTCCCAGATGGTGCATCAGGGCGACGAGGTTGAAGTGGTCATCCTCGGCGTGGACAGCGAAAAGAAGCGCATCTCCCTCGGCATGAAGCAGGTCAAGCCCAATCCCTGGGAACTCGTGGGCGAACGCTTCCCCGAAGGCACCGTCATTGAAGGCGTCATCAAGAACATCACCGAATTCGGCATGTTCATCGGCATCGAAGACGGCATCGACGGCCTCATTCACGTGTCCGACATCTCCTGGACCAAGAAGATGCGTCATCCCGGCGAACTGTACAAGGTCGGCGACGTGGTGCAGGCCAAGGTTCTCACCGTGGATCAGGAGAACGAAAAGTTCACCCTCGGCATGAAGCAGCTCACCGAAGATCCCTGGAGCACCGTGCCTGCCCGTTATCCTGTGGGCAACATCATCACCGGCACCGTGACCAACGTGACCGACTTCGGTCTGTTCGTTGAAGTGGAAGAAGGCATTGAAGGCCTCATCCACGTGACCGAACTCGGCAAGAAGGTGAAGTCTCCTTCCGAACTCTACAAGGAAGGCGACGTGGTTCAGGCCAAGATCATCCATGTTTCCGCTGATGAACGCCGTCTCGGCCTCTCCATCAAGCAGATCAAGGACGATGAAGAACGTCGCAAGCCCAAGGATTATCATTCCGGCGACAACAGCATCAGCCAGACCCTCGGCGACCTGCTCAAGCAGAAGTTCAACGACTAATCGCTGAGTCTGCATGAATGTACGCGGGGCGGAAAGCACAGCTTTCCGCCCCGTTTTTTTATAAGATAAAGCGCAGGGCCATTGTCGGTGCAAAAGCGCGGAACAACGATCCGGCGCATGGAAGAAAGGAGCGGGAGCGCATGAAGCAGCAGGAAATCGAACGAAAGTTTCTGGTAAAGGGCGACGGCTGGCGCGGCCTGGGCAAGACGGAGCTGTTTCGGCAGGGCTACATTGCCCGCACCCAGGACCGTACGGTCCGGGTGCGCGTGGCGGGGGAAAAGGGCAGGCTCACCATCAAGTACAGGGGAGAGGGCATAGCCCGCAGCGAATTTGAATACGAGATCCCGCTTGATGAGGCGCAGGCTCTTCTTGACGGTCTTGCTCCTGGAGAAATTATTGAAAAGCTGCGTCACACGTTCACCTGTGAGGGCAGCGTGTGGGAAGTGGACGAATTTCTCGGCGCCAATCAGGGGCTTGTGGTGGCGGAAATCGAGCTGGAATCGGAAGATCAGCCCTTTGTCCGCCCGGAATGGCTGGGCGATGAAGTGAGCAGGATTTCCCGCTATCTCAATGTGGAACTCTCCCGTCTGCCCTATACGGCGTGGAGCCGGGAAGAGAAGGACGATCACGGAAACGGCTGACCCGCTGAGGGCTCTGGTTGCTCTTCGTTGCGGCCCGGGGCCGGGCGGTTTTCTTGTGCCCATGGAGCATATGGATTTCGGAGAGGCGGCATTTTTGCGTGTGTTCAGCCGATGAGACGCTCTGGCGGGGCGCGGTCTCTTTTCTTCATCATTTCGGAATTATTTACTTTCAAAAGTAATCCGTTTCTGGAAAAAATCGTGTCATAATGTGACCACGGACACAGTTTTCGGAGGAAAACCTCCGTAATTTCGAGAAACTCGGAATTCTGTATTTTCTATTGCACAGACAAATTGTGGAGGAAAGGCAATGAACGAAATGTTCTGTTTTCAGTGTGAACAGACCGCAGGCGGCAAGGGCTGCACGAAAAGCGGCGTCTGCGGCAAGAAGCCCGGCACGGCGCTGCTTCAGGACAAGCTTGTGGGCGAGCTTGTTGCGCTGACTGCGGGCGGCAACTGCACCCGTACGGCCGAGCTGGACACGCTGGTGGAAAATGCGCTTTTCACCACGCTGACCAATGTGAACTTTGACGACCTTTCTCTGGCCGCCATGGTGGAGCAGGTGAGCAAGATCCGCAAAGACAGCGGCGTGGCCGACGCCTGGGACATGAATCAGCTCTGGAATGCTCCCGAAGACGTGCGCAGCCTGAAGTCCCTGCTGCTGTTCGGCATGAAGGGCATAGCCGCCTATGCCAGCCATGCCGGTGTGCTCGGCAGAAACCTTGAAGAAGTGAGTGATTTTCTGTATCGCGGTCTGGCTCTTCTGGCTGCGGACGCCGGCAGGGAAACGCTGCTTGACGCCGTCATGGAAGCCGGCAAGGTGAATCTGGCCTGCATGGAGCTTTTGAACGACGCCAACAGGACCTACGGCACTCCCGTGCCCGTCACCGTGTCCCGCACTGTGGAAAAGGGCCCCTTCATCATTGTGTCGGGCCATGACCTGCATGATCTTGCGATTCTTCTCCGTCAGACGGAAGGCAAGGGCGTGAATGTCTACACGCACGGTGAAATGCTTCCTGCCCACGCTTACCCCGAACTGAAGAAGTTCGCCCATTTCAAGGGACATTTCGGTACGGCCTGGCAGAATCAGCAGAAGGAATTCGCCTCCGTTCCTGCGCCTGTGCTCTTCACCACCAACTGCATCATGCCCGTGAAGGACAGCTACGCCGACCGCGTGTTCACCACAGGCGTCGTCCGTTTCCCCGGCATGACGAACATCGGTGAGGACAAGGATTTTTCACCCGTCATCGCAAAGGCTCTGGAACTCGGCGGCTATGCGGAAGATACGCATTTTACCGGCATCAACGGTGGAGAGACCGTCACTACGGGCTTCGGCAGCGAGGCGGTGCTCGCCCATGCCGGAACCATCGTGGAAGCCGTGAAGTCCGGCGCCATCCGCCACTTCTTCCTTGTGGGCGGCTGCGACGGCGCGAGACCCGGCCGCAACTACTATACGGAGTTCGTGAAGAAGACTCCTGCCGATACTGTGGTGCTCACGCTTGCCTGCGGCAAGTTCCGCTTCAACGATCTTGACCTCGGCACCATCGGCGGCATTCCCCGTCTTCTGGACATGGGGCAGTGCAACGATGCCTACGGCGCCATTCAGGTGGCGCTTGCCCTGGCCGGAGCCTTCAACTGCGGCGTGAACGATCTGCCGCTTACGCTGGTGCTTTCGTGGTACGAACAGAAGGCCGTGGCCATTCTGCTCACGCTTCTGTATCTCGGCGTGAAGAACATCTACCTCGGACCTTCTCTGCCTGCGTTCGTTTCTCCCTCCGTGCTTGATTTTCTTGTGAAGGAGTTCGGCATTCGTCCCATCTCCACGCCCGACGACGATCTGAAGGCCATTCTCGGCTGACGCCGGAACACTTTCGGAAGAACCAGTGACTGAGGTTCGCGCATCTTCCGCAGTGCAGGAAACGCACGGGGAGACTTGGACGCGCTCCGCGCGGTTCTGAAAGGATTTCTTTGGTTTTTGCCCCCGCACGCGACTGCGTGCGGGGGCTTCTCGTCCGGGAAGAAGTCTGATAGCGTCGGCTCATGGACGGCAAAAAGCATTACAAACGCTTTGCGGGGTTCGACCTCGGCAGGAGATCCGGCAGAACGTCCGCGCTCAGCGACGGACTGGACGGCTGGCTCTCCGCGCACGGCATGGAGCCGCGGCACGGCATGCTCACCCAGTTGTGGAAGAACTGGGAAGTTGTCATGGGACCGGATATCGCCGCGCTGGCGCATCCTCTGGGGCATCGCAAGGACATTCTGCTCGTCGGCGGGGAGGATTCCTGCGCCATGCAGGAACTTTCCTACGCCGTGCCGGAAATACTGGAACGCGTGAATGCCTTCATGGACGAGGATTATTTCCACAAGGTGGAACTTCATCTGCTGCTCGGCAAGGAATCCCTGCGCCGCGTGGACATTACGCCGGTCCCCGTGATTCCGCCGCCGCCACGGCCTCCCCGCCTGGGAGCCCTGAAGTTGCCGCCGGATTCTCCCGTGGCGGCCTGCTATGCGGCCTATGTGCGCTGCTTCGAGGGCGGGGACGACAAGAAATGAAATAAGAACGATCAGAATATTGTTCCGGCGTTTTCAGACAAAACATCCGCGCCTGCATCGTCTGACCGGAAAGCAGATTTTTTCCGGCAGGCTGAGCAAAAGCGCGGATGTTTTTGCAGAAGCTGCTTCTCGGGACGGCGTTATCCCAGGTGGAAGTCCGAGCCGAGATAGACCTCTCTGGCCCGTTCATTGTTCACGATTTCGTCGGGCGTGCCGGAAAGAATGATGTTTCCCTGGAACATGAGATAGGCCCTGTCGCATATGGAAAGGGTTTCGCGCACGTTGTGGTCGGAAATGAGCACGCCTATGCCGCGTTCCTTGAGGCCGCGGATGAGTACCTGAATGTCGCCGACGGCCAGAGGGTCGATGCCGGCGAAGGGTTCATCGAGCAGCACGAACAGCGGATCGCGGATGAGGCAGCGGGCAATTTCGAGGCGTCGCCGCTCACCGCCGGAAAGATAGGATGCGTAGGATTTTTCCAGCCTTGTGAGACCGAATTCCTCCATGAGCTGATCGGCGCGCTTTTTCTGGTCGGCACGTGAGAGGCCGGTATGCTCGAGAATGATCTGAAGGTTCTGGCGTACCGTGAGCCTGCGGAATACGGAACTTTCCTGCGGCAGATAGGAAAGGCCCACCCGGGCGCGTTTATACAGCGGCCAGGTGCTGATTTCCTGACCGTCGAGCAGGACCTGTCCTGCCGTCGGCTTGATGATGCCGGTGATCATGTAGAACGACGTGGTCTTGCCGGCACCGTTGGGACCGAGAAGTCCCACGATTTCTCCCTGCTGCATGGCCACGGACACTTCGTGGACGACTTCCTTCTGACCATAGCGTTTGCACAGGTGCTGGGCGGAAAGTGAGGATTTCATGCTTACTTTCCCTTCTTGTCGTTGGAGGAGAACACGGCGTGCACGCGCTGCTTCGGGCTTCCTTCCACGACGCTGCGGTTTTCATCGACGTAGTAGCGGATGACGTTGCCCCGTATGGAGTTGTCGCCGTCATGCAGAATGGGATCGCCCTCGAGAACGAGCAGGTTTTTTGCGGAATAATAAGTCGCCTTCTGCGAGGAACCGGTCTGCGTGCCGTTCTGGAAGCGGACGTTTCTTTCCGCGACTATGCGGTCAAGATCGCTTCCCTGCATGGCCTGAGTGGTAGAGTTTTTCGTTCCCTGGGAGGAGTCTGCCCGGGACTTGAGGTAGAGGGTCAGGGTGTCCGACCACATTTTGAACTCTCCGCGCACGGCCTCCACGCGTCCCTGAAAAACGACGGTGTTCTTGTCCGCGTTGTAGACCATGTTGTCCGCGGTGACGTCCACGGGCAGGTTGCTGTCGCCTCCGGGCAGCGGTGCGGCCATGGCGAGGGTCGTGCAGAACGCGCAGATGAGAATGGTGAAGAGAAGTTTTTTCATGACTGGCTTTCCTCCTGCGCGTTTTGGGGCGCAGCATCGGATGAGGGATCGGCGTCGGCTGCGCCGTCGGAAGAAGCGGTGCCGGACGGGGTCCAGCGCATGCGCACGCCCTGGTCACCCGTCAGAATGTTGGTGTTGAGATCCCACACGAGGCGGGATGCCGTACCGGAAAGCACGGGGCCGTCGAGTACGGCTCCTTCGGGAAACGTGAGCGTTCGGTTGCTGTTGAGAAAAACGGCCAGATCTCCGGTGAGCACGCTGTCTTCATAAACGGTCTTCACGTTGCCGGACATGGAGATTTTCTGATTGCCGTCTTCCACGCGGCCCACGCTTGAGGTGGCGTGAACGATGCGATCCGGTTCTCCCTCGGCCTTTTCCAGCATGTAGTGAATGTCGGGATCGCGCACGGTGATGGCGCCGGAATCCTGGTTCAGCGTGGCCCAGTCGGCGTCGAGGTCAAAACTTTTCTGACCTTCGTGGCCCTGCGAGAGGTGTATGCCGCGCACGGCAAGATCCACGGCGTTCTTCACTTCTTCGGGCGGGTCCGACAAAAGTCTGTTCAGGTCGGCGGAGCGCACCACGTTTTCCATGGCTTCCAGCGCCTGCCGGGTCTTCCAGCTCTGCCAGCCGTACCAGCCGCCCCACAGGGCGGCGCCCAGCACGACGAGCGCGAGAGTTCGCTTGAGAGAGTCGTTCATGCTCTGGCCGGTCCCGTGGCCGCGGTCCAGAGATCCGCGGGGTTTTTGCCGTCCCTGCGGGAAGCAAGCAGAAATTCGACGGCTTCCCGGACGGCGCCTTCTCCACCGCGGGCGGAAGTGACGTAAAGGGCTTCCTTTTTCACCTGCGCGACGGCATTGGCTACGGCCATGGGCATGCCCACGGAGCGCATGGGGTCAAGATCGATCCAGTCGTCGCCGAGATAGGCCATTTCCTCTTTTCTGAGATGGTATTTGCGGCGGATGGCCTCAAGCTTGGGAAGCTTGGACTCGAAGCCGGCATAGTAGTCCCTGACGCCGAGCTGCGACATTCTCGCAAGTACACAGGGGTCGTTTCTGCCTGTGATGATGCCGATGCCTATCCCCGCCATGAGGGCCGTTTTTATGCCGATGCCGTCCTGAGCGTTGAAGCACTTCAGGGGATGCCCGTTTTCCTGAAAGTAAAGCTTGCCGTCGGTGCATACGCCGTCGACGTCAAGGACCAGAAAGCGGACGATCGAGGCCGCGCGAACAACGTCTTCGCTGACGGGCAGGCCGTTAAAAAGAATGGAAGTTTCTGCGGACATGATTGCTCCGAAAGGCGGAATGGAATCGTTGACCAGTTCTTTTTTATATCCGCCTTTGCTGCGCGAGTCAAAAGGAGAGACGGGGAGTCCTTGGCTTTGACATAGGGCTGTGTTATGGTGTCCTAAAATTTGGGGGAAACGTTCTATGCCCGGCATAAAAGTTGCGGCGCTTATTCCTTTTCGTAATGAATCAAGAATGTTGCCGTTCGCTCTGGCATCTCTTCGCGGGGTGGCCGATCTTGTCATCGGCATGGATGATCATTCTTCCGACCACTCCGGCGATATCGTGAGAGAGAAGGGCGGCATGGTGTTGGATATGGAAGGTGACCTTTCGGGTTTTTCCCAGGGCAGGGAAAAGGTGATCCGGCAGGCGCTTGTCGATGAGGCCCGCAGGCAGGGAGCCACGCATTTTCTGTGTCTGGATGCCGACGAGGTGCTTACCGCGCCTTTTCGTCGCTTCGGCCGGGAGCTTATGGAAAATCTTGAGCCCGGACACAAGCTCTCGCTTCGGTGGCTCACGCTGTGGGGAAGCGCGCATGAGTATCGGGACGGAGACTACAGCAAGTTCCACCGGATTTACCGGGGCATCATCGTGCGCGACGCGCCGGATCTTCCTCCCTACGGAGGCTTTCTTCACATGCCGCGCACGCCCGGGTCGGATGCCAGAGAAAACGTGACGAAATGTCCTCTGGCGAAGGGGGCTGTGCTGCACTTCACGGCGGCGGAGCTGCTTCCCTATAAGCTGAAGATCGCATGGTATCACTGTGTGGAACTTGTGCGTTGTCCGAATGAGGCGGAGCGCATCAATCGTTTCTACTTTCGTGACTGGGATGAAGAGCACATCAGGCTGAGCCCGGTGCCGGAGGAGTGGTACGACGGGATTCCGATTTCGGAACTGCCTGCCTGTCCTCCGAGCTGGCAGTGGAAGGAAATGCTGCGCCTTTTCGACGAAAAGGGCATAGAGTTCTTCGAGCCTCTGGAAATCTGGCAGATTCCCGCACTGCATGACGAGTTTGTGCGCAGAACAGGGCGCGAACCTTGCGGCATGAGCGTGCTGACCCGTCTGCGCCGAAGCTGTCGGCGTGAGCGCAAAAGATTTGACCGCTGGTTTGTGGACAGGTGCCGCAGAATTCGCGGCGAAGAGGACGAATGACAGCATCGGGACGCTTCCTGCGTCCCGTTTTTATTTTCTGTCCCCAGAGCCGTACCTTCTGCATTCTGCAGCACGGAGCGCTTCTGAACTTGGCATGCAAGGGCTCTTGCCGCAGTGCTGTCCTTCGCGTGACGAGTGCCGGGTAAAGGCGTGGACTGAGAGACGTTTTTTCGGGATGCGTCAGACGCCGATGCCCCGTCTGCGGCAAGGGCAGACGGGGCATCGGAACATGGATGTCATGCGCCGTTGAAGAGACACGGCATATGACGGAGAAAGCTACAGATCCAGAATGACCTTGCAGGCAACGGCCACCTGGTACAGAATCTCGGAAACTTCCTTGACCGCCTGCATGTTTTTGGAATCCACGCGGGGCAGTACCAGAATCTGATCGCCGGGCTGGACTTTTTTAGCCTTCGGCGTGACTTCCCCATCGGGATGCACGACGAGAATGTTGCTGGAGTCGGCGCGGTTGCTGAAGCCGCCCGCACTTTTTATGTAGTCTTCCATGTCGCGCTCTTCATTCCACACGACGGCCTGCGGCATGATGACTTCGCCGCTTATCATGACGACGTCCGTCTTTTCGGGAATGACGATGATGTCGCCGTTTTCCAGCGCGATGTCCGCGATCTTTCCGCCGCTGCCCACCACGACGATGCCCTCGGGTTCCACCTTGCGGGCGCGGTCGATGAAGCTGGAGAGCATTTCGGCTTCCTTGGCACGTATCTGCGCCTCGTCGTTGCTGGAAGATGTGGCGGTGTAGGCGTTGTGTTCCAGACGGTTCAGCGCGTCCTCAATGGCTTTTTTCTGCTGTTTTGCCGTGCTTATGCGCTTGATGTACAGACCGGAGAGGTTGGCTCTGTCCGGATCCACGGAAATGTAGCTCAGCACTTCCTGGAGCCGGGCGTTGCGTCTGACGGGGAAGCGCGAGGAGCCGAGAATGGCGCCCTGTGCCTCCACCATGATGGTGCTGCCCGTGGTGTCGGCCTGAAAGCGGACCTGATCGTCGTTTTCCAGCTTGAGCTTGTTGAACTCCTTGATGGACAGGTACTGGTTGTAGGGCACGCCCTTTCTGAAGCCGGAAATGCTTACGTGGGAGGCTCTGGAGTTGGGATCGGCCAGTCTTGCAAGAGCCTCGCCGTTCATTTTGCCTTTTTCAAATTCAAAGCGCGCGGCGTTGCGCACTTCTCCGCTTGCCGAAACCGTGGGGCCTTTTTCGCCCACGACGATGGTGTCGCCGTCGTTGAATCGGATGGAGGGAATCTGTCCGTGCAGAATGAAGGGGTAGAGGTCTGCGGTGGAAATCACCTGCTGATTTCTCAGAACGCGGATGTCGCGGTAGCTGCCGCGGCGCGAGTCGATGCCGCCCGCCTTGTCGAGAAAGGAGAGAATGTTGTCCGAGGCCGTGCCCTGATAGCTGCCGGGATGATTGACGAAGCCGGTGACGAACACGGAGACGTTCTGGGTGTCGAGAGGACGTGCATAGACCTGAACGTCGGTGATGCCTGAGACGTTCAGCTTGCTGACGATGGACTGTTGAATTTGTACGGCATCGCCGCGGGGCAGACCGAAGAGTGGGATGCTGCCTATTTCGGGAAGGTCGAGGGAGCCGTTTTGAGAAACGGTGAACACGTCGTCAAGGGTGCGGCTTCCCCACAGACGGATGAGAATGCGGTCGCCGCTCTGAATGGTGGAAGCCGACCCTCCGGAAGAGAAATTTCCCTGAAAGAGATTGCTGCCGAAAGGCTGAGGATCCTGAGAGGACGTCGAGGATGAAGCCGTGGCCGTCGCCGTGGCTGTAGCCGTGGCCGTCGCGGTGCTGGTCGACTGTGAGGCAGTCGCCGGCGACGAGAGGGCGAACATCAAGGCAAAGAGGAGAAGAATGAGACGCAAAACGAAACTCCTGCCCGAAGGCTGGAAAAAGACGATGTAAGGAAAAGACTGTGAAACGGCAGGCGGAGCTATTCGAGACCGCGTCCCCAGACGCGGGGCATGAGCTCCCATCCGTCGCCCTGACGGCAGAGGACCACGATTTCCGCTTCGTGGGGAGGCTGGCTGACCACGGCGCGACGGCAGTCGCGACCGGAAGCGGAGGTGAACGAACCTTCCACCATGACGTCGACCACACCGCCGAAGGCGGGATCGTCAATGGAGGCCTGCGCGCCGGCATGGTTCATGGAAATGAACTGAGGCACGGGAGAGAGGGGCGTTTCCGGTATGGGAACTTCGGGCGCGTCGGTTGAGCCGAAGGGACTGGCAATGCAGCCGCTCAGAACAATGCTGAGCGCAACAGGAATGAGGAACATGCGCATAGGGATACCCTTATGAAAAATTCCGCGGAACTTTCCGCGCAAATAATATATGTCCTGGGGCCTTGTCCTGTCCAGAGGGAGCCGGAGGGGCAGAAAAAGGCTCTTGAAAATGCCGCGCGAAGCTTTGCGAAAGGGGCCTGGAGACTGCGCGACTTAAGACAGGTTTTTCTCCTGAGGCATTTGTCATGCCTGATCTTTCAGATACCAGTTCCAGGCGTCGCGTATGATATCCTCCACGCCCGAGCGCTCGGGCTTCCAGCCGAGAAGGGCTGCGGCTTTTGAGGCATCGGCCACGAGGCTCGGCGGATCGCCGGCCCGACGGGGGCCCGTAGTGAAGTGCATCGAGCGTCCCGTCACTTTTTCGACGGCGTCGAGGATCTGTTTTACGGACAGGCCGGCGCCGGAACCGAGGTTCAGGCTGATCCCCTCGCCGTCGTTCTGCGAAAGCAGTCGTTCCATGGCGAGAAGGTGGGCTCTGGCCAGATCCTGCACGTGGACGTAGTCGCGAATGCAGGTGCCGTCCGGCGTGGGATAGTCGTTGCCCATGACGTGAAAGTCGGAAATTTTGCCGTCCAGTGCCATGAGAGCGCGGGGAATGAGATGGGTCTCAGGGGTATGACGTTCGCCGGTTTCACCTTCGGGGTCGCCGCCGGCGGCGTTGAAGTAGCGCAGGGCCGTCCACGCTATGCCGTGTGCGCGGGCAAAGTCCGCCAGCATGCGTTCCATAAACAGCTTGGTTTCCCCGTAGGGATTGATGGGATCGGCAGGGCTTTCCTCGGTGATGGGCATGACCTCGGGAATGCCGTATACCGCCGCCGTGCTGGACACCACGATATTGCGTACGTTCGTGTCGCGCATGGCCTCAAGGATGTTCAGCGTGCCGCCCACGTTGTTGCGGAAGTACTTGCCCGGGTTCTGTACGGATTCTCCCACAAGCGAAAAGGCAGCAAAGTGCAGAATGCCGTCGGGACGCACGTCCTTCATGCACGAGCGCAGACGATCCGCATCCAGAGCGTCGCCTTCGACAAGGGGGCCCCACTTCACGAGATCCCGGTGACCGGTGGAAAGATTATCGTATACGGTGACGTTGTGTCCGGCCGCGGCAAGGGCCTTGCTGGTGGAGCTGCCGATGTATCCGGCTCCGCCGATGACGAGAATGTTCATGTCTGTCTCCGGAAAAGAGGGCGCGAATGCGCCGGGCGGCGAGTTCCCTCGGAGCGTTGCGGTTGTGCGGGCCAGTTTTGCAGTCATGACCTGCATGGTTGTGCTGAAACAGCATAACGTATGAAAACAATAAAGAAAAGACGGGAGAAAAACGGATGGTGCTCAGCGTTTTCTGCAGGAGAATATGGTCTGCTCCAGCATCTGCGCCGTAAGGGAAGCGCCTCCGAGACGAGGAGAAAGCCAGGCCTTGAACTTTTCTCTGACTTCGGTTCTGTCGGGTACGGTTGCCGCCTGTTCAAGCATGATGTTCACGACGTCCTTCGGGGTGTGAGCCACGTAAAGCAGGCCTGCCTTATCCAGCGAAGGCATGGACGGGTCGCCGATGCCCATGGCCCACAGAAAGTTGTGCGCCGAGGGACCGATGCAGGGGATGCGTCCTGCCGAAAGGGCTTCGAGAAAGTTCTGTCCTCCCTGTCCGAAGCTTCCGCCGACGAATACGGCCTGCGCCGAGGCGTAAAGCTGCGGCAGGTCGCCGAAGCGGTCCCAGATGAGGGCATGCCTGCGGGCAAGCGTGGCACCGGGAGCAAGTTCCGAGAGCAGCACGGGCATGAACGCCAGATCATTCAGCACGCTTTTCCAGTAGGCGACGCGATGCAGGTGTCTGGGCACGATGATGATAACAGCATCGGGGACGGCCTTGTACAGTCTGGCAAGCTGTCCGGGAATGCGTGTTTCCTCGCACTGACGGACGGAGGCGAAAAGAAAGACCGGCCCGGAGGCCCGGAAGACTTCGGAGTGCGAGGAAAGCGGAACTTCAAGCGCCTTGGCCGCAAGGTCGAACTTGATGTTCGGCATCATGTCCACAGGACAGGGAAAAATGGCGGCAAAAGCCTGCTTGTCATAGCGTGATATGGCGTGCACGGCCACAGGGGAGAGCTCGGTCATGAGGGAAGAGAACAGCCGGCCGAAGTGGGAGGTGGAACTGTTGATGCGACCGTTGAATATGTGGACGGGCACGTTTTTTTCACGGCAGGCGGCAAGAAGGCCGGGCCACAGCTCCGTTTCCAGCAGTACCATCATGCGGGGAGACGCCATGGCAAGCGCCCTGCGGACAATGTCGGGATGGTCAAAGGGGGCAAAGCGCACCAGGATGCGCAGGCGGGGGTGGCTTTCCTGCAGTTCGGCAAGCGCCTTTTCCATGATGTCCCGTCCCTGCCGTGTCCACGTGGTCATGAGAATGCGCAGCTCGGAGGCGGGGGAAAAGTTCCGGCATATTTCCACGGCGAGACGAGCCTCACCGCCGGAGGCGGCCTGAATCCAGATGTCCGTGGCGTGACCGTCGGATCCGGAAAGATCTTCAGGTATCCAGTCGGGCGGCGCCAGCCGTTCTTTCCAGCCGTCGGAAAGCCGCTTGCTGCGCCGGAGAAAGGGGCGCGCAAGAGTCCAGAGCACGCGGTAGAGGCGGAAGAACGGACGGGAAAAAAGAGATGCTGCTGCCATAAAGTCCTCTCGGCCTACTATGCTACATCCGGCCTGAGCGCGCAAGACGTGCGGAAACGATGGCCTCCGTATGCGGAAAAAGGCGGGACAGCCGGAATGTTCCGGCCTGTCCCGCCTTCGTGTCAAAAGGAGGGGAGGAAAGCTGAGGCGTGTTCCTCCCTCCATGCAAAGCCTTTTTGCGACGATTAGAACTTTTCTTCGTCGCCGCGCTTGCGCAGGGCGGTGTGGCCGCCGGCGGAGTTCACGGTTTCGATGCCCATGTTGCGCAGCTTGAGCTGAGCTTCATAGGCACGGGTACCGGTGTTGCACACGAGAGCCACGGGACGGTCGGCAGGAATCTCGTTCTTGGCGCGGGCGTTGAATTCTTCCAGCGGCAGAGAGAGGTACTGACCGGGATGGCGTTCTTCGATGGGCTTGCCGGCCTTGGCGGGACGGATGTCCACGAAGAGGTAGTTGTTTTCGTCGCGCTTTTCCCACAGATCGACGAATTCATCGGGAGTGATGGACTTGTGGTAGCCGTTCACCACGTTGTCGGCCACGTTGCCGGCAGCGTTGATCACGTCCATGGCGGAGGCGAAGGGCGGAGCGTAGCAGACTTCAAGGTTGGAGAGATCGTTCAGCGTGGGACGGCCGATCTGAAGCATGGCGGCCACGGCGTCGGTGCGGGCCTTGACGGCGGAACCGTCGGTGCTCATGCCCTGAATGCCCAGAACGCGGCGGGTCTGCTTGTCCACGACCACGTTGATGCTGGTATTGGTGTGTCCGGGATAGAAATGAGCCTTGTCGGAGCCTTCCATGCTGACTTCAATGGCGTCGAAACCGGCCATGCGGGCCTGATGCAGGGTGAGACCGGCGCCGGAGGCGTGCATCTTGTTCAGCTTCACGCACCAGGAACCGACCACGCCTTCAAAGGTGGCCTGTCCGCCGGCAAGGTTGGTGCCGATGACACGGCCCTGTCTGTTGGCCATGGAGCCGAGAGGCAGATAGGAAAGGTCGCCGGAAATGAGGTTGCGCACCACGACCACGTCGCCGCCGGCATAGATGTCGGGGTCGGAGGTCTGCATGTGGCTGTTCACCATGATGCCGCCGCGGGGATGGCAGGCAATGCCGGCGTCGGAAGCGATCTTGGAGTTGGGGGTAACGCCGATGGAGAAGATCACTTCGTCGGCTTCGATGGTGCGCTTGTTGGTTACCACTTCGCACACGGCGCCGTCCTTGCCCTTGAGTTCCTTCACGGCTTCGCCGGTGAGCACGGTGATGCCGAGTTCTTCAAGGTCGTGCTTGGCGATCTGGCTGAAGTTGTAGCACAGCTGCGCAGGCAGAATATGGTCGACCATTTCGATGACGGTGACCTTGATGCCCCACATGTCGGCCAGAGCCACGGCCATTTCCAGACCGATGAAGCCCGCGCCGATGATGACGGCATGATTGATCTTGCGGGCGGCGCACTGCTCCTGAATGGCCTTGGCGGCCTCAAGGCAGGTGACGGAGGTGACGTTCTTCAGATCCGCGCCGGGAATGGGAGGAATACGGGGGCTGCTGCCCGTGGCGATGACCAGCTTGTCGTAGGGCATGTCGCTCTTTTCGCCGGTCTGGGTGTTTTCGACGGTGACGGTCTTTTCCTTGCGGTTGATGGAAAGGGCACGCGTGTGGCAGATGGCGTTGACGCCCTTGAGTTCCTTGAAGAAGGCTTCGTCGCGGACGACGCCGGCGTTCGTGGTGCGCAGACCGTTCATCTGCGGAACGTCACCGCCCACGAAGTAGGGGATGCCGCATCCGCCGTAGGAAATGTAGGTGCCCTGGTCGATCATGGTGATGTTGCTGTCGGGCATGAGGCGCTTGGCGCGGGCGGCCGCCTTGGGGCCGAGCGCGACGCCGCCTATGATGAGGATATTGAGAGCCATGGTAAAAACCTCCAGAGAATAAGGTTCATAGAGCCGAAGAAAAACTATCGGCAGACACTTTACCAGCAAGTAGTCTGAAATTGCAAGATAATTACGAGTCCCCGCGGGCTCTTCACAAATGGCTTTTCATGGATGAAGCGTTTTGGAGCCTTTGAAAATAAAGGAAAATCGACAGGTTGACGGTTGTCTTTCGAGAGAAGAGTGCCGTTGTTAAAGTTCGGCGGCGCAATCTTCGAGCAGAAAAAAAAGTCGAGGCCGTCCTGTCGCGGAAAGAAAAAACGGAAGAGCACGATCGTTTTTTTTAACCTGCCGAAGCCTTTGGAGAAAAAATTGTTATTTTTATAACAACAAGAATCAGGAAGGTATTTTTCTGCAGGCAGACGCCCTTTTTTTCGCCAGAATGAAGAGTTTCGTCAAGAATCAGGTACTGTGCATTGTTTAAATATAAAAAATAGAATAATATCGGTATATTAATAACAGGTCAAGCATATTTTCATAATTTTCTCTTATGCATCTGTGCATAGATTGAAAAGAGAAAAGAATAATGCCCTAATCAAATAAATACTATAAAAACAATGAATTAAAATGGCGACGCAGAGAAACGCTGTGCTTTTTTAAATTTATGCATAAAGGCATAAGTAGTATTAAATAATAAAACATTCACAAATAAAGTATAACATATTTTAATAATTTATTAATTTATATAAAATCGCATATTTTCCCCATAAGATGTGTGGTCTGTTCCATAGAGAGCAATAAATGTATAATATCTGGTAACTGAATAATATTTTTTTTAAAATCATGAGTATTTCATCCAGGAGGCGTTCAGGCTGTCGGAAGGTGTATCAGAAGGAAAAATCCGTGATTGAACGTATTGCGCTGAAAGTATCAAAAAAAGACGTCGCAGCGTCAGGTCTGAGAGGACGGCGTCCGCATGGCCGTCATTCTGCCCGGCTGCTCCCCGTACCGGCAGGATTTTGCTGAACGCCTGATAAGGCGGCCGGCAGAGAGTCTCCTTGTCGGGCGTCCGGCTGTCGCGCGTGACGCCGGTTGAGAGAACAATGGATTTATTGCAGAATGTCGGGCTGACAGAACCTTTTATTCTCATGTCGGGTTGTTCATGGATTCCGTGCTTCTTGAATATATGGAACAGGCTTTGGACGTTTTTCAGGACGGTGTCTGGATAGGTGATGCGGATTCAACGTGTCTGTTCGTCAATAAAAAGTATGAGGAGCTGAGCGGTTTTTCCAGAAAGTGGATGGTCGGGCGCAAGGCCACGAGCATTACGGCGGAAGGCGTGTCCGATGTCGCGGTCAGTTTCGAGGTCATCAGCCGTGGAAAGCCAGTTTCCAGGGTTCAGACGCTTTCGGGCGGCCGGCATCTGTCGCTGGACGGTTTTCCCATCCTCGACCGTGACGGCAGGGTGGTTATGTGCATCATCGTTATCCGTGACATCAGTACCATTATGGACATGGAAAGCAGACTGGCGCATCAGCGTGATCTTTTGAATACGCTGATCCGGCTTGCCGGCAATTCCTGTCTCCAGTCCGCCGAGGACGGAAGCAATGTTATTTTCAGTCCTGTCATGGAGGCATTTCTTTCCAAAGCCCGCATCATGGCGCAAACGGATATTTCCATTCTCATTCTCGGGGAAGCCGGTGTGGGCAAGGATGTCATGGCGCAGCGCGTGCACGCCATGAGTCGCAGAGCCGAAAAGCCGTTCATCAAGGCGGACTGCGGAAGTCTTTCTCCCGGCGTTATGGAAGCGGAGCTGTTCGGCTGCACGGACGGAGACTTTTCCGGCGCGAGTGGGGGCGGACGCACGGGACTCATTGAGGCGGCCGACGGAGGAACCGTGTTTTTCGATGAAATAGGTGCACTGCCCCTGACGCTGCAGACAAGGCTTTTGCGCGTTCTGCAGGACGGCGTCATCGTCAGGACAGGGGCGAACACGCCGAGAAAGGTGGATGTGCGCGTGATCGCCGCCACCAACAGGGATCTGGAAAAAGCCGTGACCAGAGGAGAGTTCCGCAGCGACCTTTATTACCGGCTGAAGATAGCGGTGCTGAATGTTCCTCCGCTGCGCAGGCGAAAGGATGACATCATGCCGCTGGCCAAATTTTTTCTCCGGCACTTTTCCAGAAAGTACAACAGGTCCGTCACCATGGGGGACGACGTGGAAGAGCTGCTTCTCGCCTATGACTGGCCGGGCAACGTGCGGGAACTCAAGAACATGATGCAGGAGGCCGTGGTCACCTGTCCGAAAAACGTGGTGAGGTCGTACAATCTGCCCATCAGTCGCATGATTCGGTCGGGGGAGTCTTCTTCAGGGGAAGCGGAGTTTGATTTTGAGGGCCGGGATTACCACGACATCATGCGTGAAATGGAATGCCGGATGCTGAGGGCCGCCATAGCCCGCTGCTCCGGCAACATGACGACGGCCTCAAAGATGCTTCGCATGGACAGAAGCACCATGTTCCGCAAAATCAGGGATCTGGAACGGCATGGATTGAAGGTTCTGTGAGTCGGACAGGTCTGCGTGTTTTCTGGAACAGGACAAGTCTTTTCCGTATTTTGAACGGAGAGCAGTGCAGGAGGCTGCTGTGCCGCGTGCATGAAGGAAGGACCGGGGCGCAGATGCGTCCCGGTCATTCCTTCATGAGAACCTTTGTCGCTATTCACCGAGCGCCTTGTGGTAGGCGTCGAGAGCCTCTTCAATATAGGCGCCCGAAGGTCTTTCCGGCAGACTCCATGCCAGCGCGTGCAGACCGGCGGCAAGGTCGCCCCAGTCGATCCAACCCATATGGGCGAGGCGGAGCACCTTGTCTTTGAGATTGCCCTGTCCTGCGGTGAGAATGACGCCGCATTCCTTGAAGGCTTTGGCGACAACGGGGCCGGCGGGCAGATCATCGGGCATGCGCACGCTGGTCAGTCCCCAGGTATAGCGGCCTTCTTTAACGAAGAGTTCCATGCCCATGGCGGCAATGCCGGTTCTTGCCATCTGCGTGAGGGCCCACTGTTTTTTGAACACGTTGTCCATGCCCATTTCCTGCAGCATGGTGAGCGCTTCGTGCAGGCCTACGAGCAGACTGATGGGTGAGGTGTAGTGCGTCTGATTCTTTTCGCAGCTTGCCCGTTCCGCCGTGAGGTCGAAATAGTAGCACTGGGGGCGCACCTCGGCAGCGCGTTTCCACGCGCGGGGAGAAAGCGCCACGAAGGCCAGTCCGGGCGGAAGCATGAGTCCCTTCTGCGAGCCGGTGATGAGGCAGTCTATGCCCCATTCGTCCATGCGCACGGGCGAGATGGAAACGGCGGAAATGCCGTCGGCCACAAGAAGAACGTTCCGCTCACGGGTGACGGCTGCTACTTCCTGCACGGGATGCAGCACGCCGGTGGAGGTTTCGGAAATCTGCATGAACACGCCTCGGATGGCGGGGTCGTCATCGAGCATGGCGCGGATTTCTTCGGGATCAAAGGACGTGCCGGGCTCCTTGCGCAGAACGACGGGATCAAGACCGCGCTGCGTCACGATGTCCACCCAGCGGTTGCCGAAGTGGCCGGCCGTGGCCACGAGCACCTTTTCTCCGGGTTCAAACAGATTGAAGGAGGCTGCGGTCATGCCGCCGGTGCCGGAGCAGGCGAGCGGAAGAACGGGAGACTCCGTGCAGAAGAGGCTCTTCAGCATGACCTGGTTTTCGGCCAGAATGGTCTTGAACGCGTCCTTGCGGTGATGGAGCAGCGGAGCGGCCATGGCCAGACGGACACGGTCGGGAATGGGCGTGGGGCCCGGGGTGAGCATACGGGTAGCCTGAATGGATGACATGACGGATCCTCTTGAGCCGGCGAAGCGTCGGGATAAGTGGCGCGAAAGATGCGCGTTTTCACGGTATAGAAAAAGGGAAGGCTCGGCAAGCGCAGGGGCGGTCCGGAAAGCCTCACTGACGGGCATGGGGGCCGGCCTGCGGAAACGTGAGGGGCGCATTCCGGGAAGATGGACAGAATGCAGAAGCAGCGGAAAGGGCGCGATTCACGGTTTCAACGCATAAAAAAGGCGGCCCCAGGAGGGCCGCCACAGCGTTATTCCGGCAGATGGAAAAGAAAGGTCTTGAGATAGGCCGTTTCCGGCATGGCGGGATGAATGGGATGGTCCGGCCCCTGAAAGCCCTGGAAGAGAAGCCTGGCATGGCGACGTCTTTTCCCTGCCGCGCGAGTGACCAGTCCGCGAAGCGCGTCGGCTTCCAGATGGTGGGAGCAGGAACAGGTCATGAGCATGCCGCCGGGGCGCACCAGATCGAGGCCGAGTTCGTTCACCCTCTGATAGGCTTCCAGCCCCTGCTTCGCGTCCTTCTTGCGTTTGATGAAGGCCGGGGGATCGAGACAGACAATGTCGAAGGTTCGCCCTTCGCGGCGCAGATTCGCCAGCAGGGTAAGAGCATCCCCCTGAAGAAGCTCTGTTTCCGTGCCGAACTGTTCGGCGTTGCGCTTTGCGTAGGAGAGCGCCTGGGCTGAGGCGTCCATAAAGGTGATCTTTCCCGCGCCGTTTTTGGCCGCCAGAGCGCCGAATCCGCCCGCGTAGCAGAAGGCGTCGAGCACCTGGCAGCCCTTTTGTGCCTGCACAAAGGGCGTGAGCGCGGCGCGGTTCACGCGCTGGTCGTAGAACCAGCCGGTCTTCTGGCCGTTCTTCAGCGGAACGGCGTAGCGCATGCCGTTTTCTTCCACGGAAATTTCTTCGGGAGCCTTGCCCGAGGCGACGCGCTGGAAACGTTCAAGTCCTTCAAGGTCGCGGGAGGCCACGTTGTTGTCGAGAAGAATGGAGGAAGGGTGCAGAAGCTCGTCGAGCACGGAAAGAAGTTCGTCTGTATGCGCGTCCATGCCCGCCGTGGTGATCTGACAGACGACATGGTCGCCGTGGCGGTCGGCCACAAGACCGGGCAGAAAGTCGCCCTCGCCGTGGCAGAGACGGTAGAAGGGCTGGTCGAACATCCTTTCGCGCAGGGCGAGGGCGTCGGAAAGACGCCGGCGCAGGAGAGCGGCGTCGAGCGCTTCGTCCGCTTTGCGGCTGACCATGCGCACTGCGATGAGCGAGGCGGGGTTGACGTAGCCTGTGCCGAGCGTGCGTCCGCCGCAGTCGGCCACGAGCACGGCCTGACCGGGCGCAAAGGAGGTAAGGGGGGAGCGCTTCGTGTCTATTTCGTTGCTGAACACCCACAGGTGCCCGATGCGCAGACGTCGGTCCTCGCCCTTTTTCAGAAAGACGGTTTCCATGGGAGATTCCCCGGTAATGAGAAGAAGGTGATGAAGGGGCGCCCCGTGCCGGGACGGAAGATTCTGCGTGTCCGGGCGAGGCGGGGCGCGGCCGGAGTCTCGGCGAAGAGGCGCGTCGCGCCGCGCCGTCAGAACAGTCCCAGAATGAAGATGCAGAACCAGAGCGCGGCGTTGAGGACCAGCAGAAGGAACACGGCGGCGGAGGCCATGTCCTTGGCATTCTTCACCGCAATGTTGTAGTCACGGGTGATGAGGTTGAGCGCCTCTTCAATGGCGGTGTTGATGAGCTCGGCCATCATGACGAGAATCCACGCGCCGAGGGCGACAAGCCAGGTGACCAGAGGCTTGCCGCAGAGGGCAAGCAGCACGATGAGGGCAAGAAAGACGCCGCATTCCTGCCGGAAGGCGAGGCTGAGGCGGACGCCGGTCCGAAGCCCGGCAAGCGAGTAGCCGGCAGCCTTGAAGATATGAAGAAAACCTTCCTTGAAACGTTCCCTGTCCATGCCTACGCCTTCTGCTCAGGCTCGCCGCCTATTTCAAAGGTGCGGAACTGGTTGGTCTGTCCGTTGGCCTTGGGGCATTCCTTGCGCAGATAGCAGATGTCGCACGCGCCGTGGAAGGGGTAGGGCGTAAGAACGCTGAACTTGGGCAGCATGGAGTGGGTTACGTCCTGGTAGTCCAGACCTTCGGCGGCGAGAGCCTCGCGCAGCGCGGCAGTAGGCTGGGGAGCGGGAGCGCAGCCGGCTTCTTCCACTTCGGGCATGAGCTGATACACGGCGCACTGGCACATGGTCTGGCCGAGCGCGCTCAGACGGAAGCCGTATTCCGCAGACTTCGCCCATTCTTCGTCCACTTCCTTTTCCACATCCTGATCGAGCCAGAGGGCAAGGTAGCGTCCCTTGCCGGTTTCCAGCTTGATGGCGTGGAGCTTGGGCAGCCAGCGTTCCCACACGTCGGCCAGCTCTTCGAGAACCTTGCCGCCGAGGCGCTTTTCGGAAAGAAGACCGAGCAGCAGTTCAAAGTCGAAGATGGGATGGACCTGCAGCGTTTCCTTGGTATAGTTGTTCATAGAATTCCTCTCGGGAGTGATGTCGGCGCGGCCGGAGATCCCGCCTGAGCCGTCAGAATGTTACACTCTGCCGCGCGTGAGCCGTTCCGTCAAGTGTCGGGACTGCCCCGGGGAGTATGTTCTTTACTTGCCGGTCAAGGCGCGATATGAAAGGAAATTCAAGGTTCGCCCGAGAGGCGGCCCCATTTTTGTGAGGTTCTCATGAGTCAGATCAGATATCCCAGCCGGGTGCGTTACGAGTACAGTCAGGACCCCGACTGCCGCCTTCAATATACGCACGGCGTGTGGGGCGGCATCAATCCTCAGGGCGAGATAGAAGTGAATTTCTATGTGGAGAGCGACAAGCTTCCCTCGTTTTCCGAAAGGGCCGTGGAGCCTGACGGAGCCTTCGGCGCGGAAGTCGTGCCCTTTGACGAGGAAGAGCGCGTCATCACCCGTCACATCCATTCCCGCGTGCTGTTCAATTACCATACCGCCCGCGCGCTCATGGAGTGGCTGGAGGAGAAGATTGACACGCTGGAAATGGAAGAGAGTGCCAATTTCAATCCTGAAGAGAACGGTCCCGAGGTACAGCAGTAATGCCCCGGAAGAATCGTTACCAGATAGGCGGTGAGGAAGAGCAGGAGCGCGTGAGCCGTTCGCAGAAGAAGCGTGACAGTTCCGCCCTTCAGTCAGTAGGAGAAAAGCTGGCGAAAATTCCCGCCGTCAAGCGTGCACGCCTGCCCCTGCCCCCTGATTTGAAGGAAGGCCTGGATGAATATGATCGTCTGTCGGGCTTTGAGGCGAAGAGGCGGCAGCTTCAGTACATAGGCCGCCTCATGCGAGAAGCCAGAGAGGAAGGAACGCTTCAGCCCGTGCTGGACGCTCTGGATCTTCTGGAATAGCAGGCATGTCGAAAAAAACGGTGAAAATCACTTTTTTCTTGACTGCCGGGACTGAATCTGGCAAAAGCATACATGCAACGGGGATGTAGCTCAGTTGGGAGAGCGCTTGAATGGCATTCAAGAGGCCAAGAGTTCAATTCTCTTCATCTCCACCAGAATTTCAGCCGCCTGTGTAAACAGGCGGCTTTTTTCATATCTGCGTTTGGAGAGCCTGGCATGAAAACGGAAATACGCATTGACGACGACGTTTTTTCCCGCTGCCCCGAGTGTCGTCTCGGCTGGCTGACCTATCAGACTGTGCCCAGAACGTCCGGGCAGGACATAGCCGAGTGCTTCGATGCGCTTTTGCCGGAGCTGAAGGTTCGTCTTGAATCGACGGCGCTGGCCGACATGCCCAATCTCGGCGAGTCCCGCAGAGGATATCGTGCCTGCGGCAAGGATCCGGGACGCTGGCGGGTGTCTTCCGAGGCGTTGTACCGTCGCGTGCGTCAGGGCAAGGATCTGTACCGCATCAACAGCGTGGTGGACGTGAACAATCTTGTTTCTCTGGAAACGGGTTTTTCTCTCGGTTCTTATGACATGGACAACCTGCAGGGAGCCGTGGTGCTGCGTCGTGGGCGTCCCGGCGAGAGCTATCCCGGCATAGGCAAGGACTCCGTGGAGCTTGAGAACATGCCGCTTCTGGCCGACGATGCCGGTCCGGTAGGCAGTCCCACCAGTGATTCCACGCGTGCCATGGTGACGTCGGCAAGCCGCAGACTTCTGACGGTCATCTATTCCTTTTCTTCCCGTGAGGCGCTTGAGGATGCGCTTCGCCTGGCTGTTTCCCGATTTCAGACGCTGGCCGGAGCCGAAGAGCTCGACTTCGGCATGGTGGAGAGAGCTTTTTGATGAATGTGAATTTCAGTGATCGCGGCTTCTGGATAGGCACGGTTTACTGTGTGCTGGCCGCACTGGCCTGGGCCATCATAGGACCCGTTTCCCGCGTATGCTTTGCAGAAGGCATGGACCCGGCCTCCGTGGCGTTCTGGCGCATGGCCATATCCGGAGTATGCTTTCTCGTGCATGCGCTGCTTCGCGGCGGCATGCACGCCTCGCGTCGTGATTTCGTGAGCATGGTGCTTTTCGGCGCCGTCAACGTTTCTCTCGTCATTCTTTCCCTTCAGATAGCCATTCAGAAAAGCGGTGGAGCCATTGCCATCATCCTCATGTTCACGGCTCCGGCCTGGGTGGCCTTATTTTCGCGCATACTGTTCCATGAAGCCATCAACTCTTCCAAGATGACGGCTCTGGCTCTGGCCATGGTGGGGACCAGCCTTGTCTGTCTGTCCGGCGGAAGTCTCGGCCAGGAGGTTTCCTATGTAGGCATAGGCTGCGGGCTTCTC
The DNA here is from genome assembly GCF_944324575.1 of uncultured Mailhella sp. GTDB lineage: Bacteria > Desulfobacterota > Desulfovibrionia > Desulfovibrionales > Desulfovibrionaceae > Mailhella. The sequence continues at coordinate 23,613 of NZ_CALUWV010000011.1, forward strand.
TCCGGCTTCACCTACGCCTTTCAGTTCCTGTTTTTCACGTGGTACAAGGACCGCTATTCCACGCAGGCGCTGTTTGCCTTCACCTTCATTCCGGCGGCTCTGGTACTCTCGTTCTTCACGTCGTTCGGCCCCGTGTCTCTGCACGCCGCCGTGGCTCTGTTCATCCTGAGCTTTGTGTCCACCTACGTTTCCTATTTCTGGTACGGGCAGTCGCTGCGCTACCTTTCTCCCGTGCAGGCCGCCATTCTGGGCAATCTCGAACCTGTGGTCAGCACGCTGCTTTGCTGGTGGATCTGGAATGAGAACTTTTCTTCCATCGGCTGGGCGGGCTGTGCGCTGGTCATCTGTTCGGTGCTGCTGCTTACCTTGAAGAAGCACTGATGCCTCTGGTTCGGAAAGCGTCCTTAGTAGATGAACACGCCGCAGGTCCATGATGGACGTGATGAGCGGCGAGGAAAGCGTGGCCGGGTCCGTGCCGAGACGTCGGGCGAGGAAGGAGTGAGGGGAAAAGCTTGGGGCTTCGGTGAAGGGCCGGCACAGACTTTTGCAGACCTTCCGGGCATGAAAAAGCCCGCATCCCAAAAGGATACGGGCTTGAGCGAACACTATGTTCAGTGGAAGATGAATCAGGCTTTCTGCGCCTTTATCCAAGCCATGGCTTCGGGCAGGTTCAGGGTGCCTTCATAGATGGCACGGCCGGAAATGGCGCCCTGAAGGTTGGCCTTCACGCTGAGCGGATAGAGGGCCTTGATGTCTTCCAGCGTAGCAACGCCGCCGGCAGCCACCACAGGCACGGGACTCGTCTCGGCCAGATGGGAGAGCATGGGCATGTTTACGCCGCTCTGCATGCCGTCGCGGGCAATGTCGGTATAGATGATGAAGGCCGTGCCGTCGCCCACGAGGCGGGGCATGACTTCGTCCACGGTGAGGCCTGCGTCGGTCACCCAGCCGCGGGTCTTGAGACGGCCGTCCACGGCGTCGAGGGACACGCCGATCCTTCCGGGAAACAGCGAACAGAGTCTGGCGTATTCCTGCGGTTTTTCCAGCGCCATGGTACCTATGATGAGACGCGTGACACCGGCGTCGAACCACATGCGAGCGGCGTCTTCGTCACGCACGCCGCCGCCGAGCTCTATGGGAATGTCGAGCCGTGCGCTGATGCGTGCCACAAGATCGGCGTTCACGCTTCTGCCCTGAAAGGCGCCGTCTAGGTCGATGAGGTGCAGCCATTCCGCGCCCTGCTCCTGCCAGTGCAGTGCAGCGGCTACGGGGTCATCGCTGAACACCGTGGACTCGTCGGCTTTGCCCTGCTTCAGTCGAACGGCTTTGCCGTTCTGAAGATCGACTGCGGGAAAGATGATCATAAGCCGAACTCCTTTACGGCCTTGTCCATGCCTTCGGCCGCGAGTTCCTTGGCCGTGACCCATCCGCCGCCGCGCTTGAAGAAGGTGCCTATTTTAGTGATGTCGCTGGCAAGGGGTTTCTGTTCTTCGGCGAAGTGACAGCGCATGACAAGGCTGACCGGTTCGCGTGCGTCGATGAGATAGAAATCCTCGTTGACGGCGGCTGCGGAAACGACGCCCGCCTTGCCGCCTACGCGCTCCTGCATGGTGATGATGTGCGGCACCACGATTATGTCCGCACCGACGGCTTTGGCGCGTTCGGCCCAGGTGATGAGAGCGTTGCGGCGACCGCGGGAATCTCTGGCCATGTCGCCCTGAATGTCGGCTTCGGACAGAAAGACGTAACGATGAAGATCGGGATGGAGTCTTTCGCGGAACAGAGCGTCAAGTTCGTTCAGCGTCTGTTCGGAAATCCTTTTCTGGTCTTCGGGAATGAAGCCGGAAAGAAGCTCGGTAGTCTGTGTGGGCTGCGTGAAGGGTGCAACGGCCACGACGAGATCGGGCATGATGAGGCGCTGCTGTTCGTCGGCCTTCTGGCAGCCGGCCAGCAGGCAGAGGCAGAGCAGAGCGAGAAGAAAATGGCGGAAATGCATCAGTCAAGACTCCCCTTGGTGCTGGGCATGCGGTCGTCGCTGCGTCGTACAGCCTGCGCCAGCGCAAGTCCCAGTCCCTTGGCGGCGGATTCCAGCAGGTGATGTCCGTTTTTGCCGTACTGGAACGAGATGTGAAGATTGCACTGTGCCGCGGAGGCCAGAGCCTTGTAGAATTCCCGCCACACGTCCTTTTCCTCTCCGGCCATGACCGGGGGAAGCAGCTCGTCGCCGCGGAACTCCAGCCACGGGCGGCCCGAAAGATCCACAGTGACGTCGGCAAGAGCCTCGTCCATGGGAACTCTGGCCCAGCCTGCACGTGCTATGCCCTTACGGTCGCCGAGCGCTTCGCGCAGCGCTTTGCCGAGGCAAAGTGCCACGTCTTCGGCGGTGTGATGCGCGTCGATGTGCATGTCGCCGGAGCAGGTGAGGTACAGATCGAACCTGGCCCAGAATGCCAGAAGCGTGATCATGTGATCGAGCATGCCGAAGCCGGTCGACACGGTGGTCTGTCCCGTGCCGTCCAGCAAGAGTTCCAGCCTGACGGACGTTTCTCCCGTGGAACGCGAAAGTTTTGCGCTGCGGATGGCGTCTTCAGTGATCATGCCTCCTCCTTGTCGTCCTTGTTTTCCGGCTTGTCTTCCTTCTTCTTATAGGCCATGGCCGACACGTATATGCTCACTTCATAGAGAAGCAGCATGGGAATGGCCATAAGGCACTGGGAAAACACGTCGGGAGGCGTGAGAATAGCGGCCACGATGAAGATGACCAGAATGGCGTAGCGCCGGGAACGACGCATGAAGGCCGGAGTGAGCAGCCCGAAGCGCGACAGAAAGTACGCGAACAACGGCATTTCAAACACCACGCCGAAAGCTATGAGAAGCTTGAGCGCAAAGCTGAGATATTCTTCCACCGAAATCATGGGCACGATGGTTTCGGAGGCAAAGCCCATGAAAAACTGGAAGGCTATGGGGAACACCAGAATGAAGCAGAACGCCGCGCCCGCCAGGAAGAAGATGGAGGAGAAGAAGGCGAGCGGAAGCACGGCCTTTTTTTCCTCACGGTACAGTCCCGGCGCGATGAACGCCCAAAGCTGATAGAAGGTGAAGGGACTTGTGCCGAACAGCGACGCCACGAGCGCTACCTTCATGTAGGTGAAGAAGGCACCCTGAGGAGAGGTGTAGATGAGCTTGCTGCCTTCGGGCATGCAGGCCTGAAGCGGTGCGGAGAGAAAGGCGTACAGCGGTTCGGAAACGCCGTAGAACGCCACGAAACCGAGCACGACGATGATGACGATGCGGAACAGGCGGCGGCGCAGCTCGTTGAGATGGCCTATGATGCTCATGGGCACGTCGTCTTCCGCGCCTTCGGGTTCCTCGTCGGGCTCCTCACTGTCGGGCGTTTTTTCCGGAGCCTGAAACGCGGCAAAGGTCGGTGCGTTTTCGTAGGGGGGCACGGGCTCCCGGACTCCTGCATCCGTATCGCCGTTTTTTTCCGTATCCGTTTCTTCCGGACGGTCGCCGGAGTTTTCGGCAAAGAGGTCAAGCGGGCCGTGAGGACTGCCGTCTTCCGAAATGTCATCAGGCTTCGCCGGGCTGTCCTCGTTCTTCGGCTCGGCGTCGTTCTTTTCTTCAGAGGAAGAAGCCGCAACCATATCGTCGCCGGTCACTTCAGAATCGTTGTCCCCGGCGTCAGAGGTGTCCGGCTCTTTGGACGGAAATTCGTGTCCCGAGGCTGCGGCCGTCGCTGCCGCAGCATAATAGGAGGCGAGATCGGCCTTCGTCTCCGCAGCGTCGTCATGTCTGTTTTCCCCGCTGGCCGGGGACTGGGAAATATCTTTTTCTTCCATACCGGTGAACCGTTCAGGCCTTGTTTTCCGTGTCCGTAACAGGACTGCCGGTCGTACCGGACGTCGCCTTTTCACTGCTTGCCGCCGCCTTTTTCGCCTTGGCCTTTTCCGCCTCTTCCTCAAAGGCTATTTCCGTATTGAGCGTACGCTGAAACTCCGTGGACACGCGTCTGAATTCTCCCATGGCGCGGCCGAGCGTATGCGCGATCTTGGGCAGATTCTTGGGTCCGAGAACGAGAAGGGCCACGACCAGGATGACCAGCAATTCTGTGCTGCCGATGCCAAACATCTATAAAAACTCCTCAAGAGGGTTGTCTCTCCGTCAGCCTTGGACGGTAGCATATCGTTGGTATGCCTTCAAGTGCATCCTTGGCTTGCACAGGCTGCGGCGGGGCTCCGCCTGGCTTTGCGCTGCACTCAGGCTTCAAAATGCGGGCGCAGAACGCGTCCCTTGCCATCGAAGTTCACGCCTTCCTGTTCCAGAAGGTTCTGCTGGCGTTCGCCGCAGGGAAGGCTTCCGTCCTTGCGTACAACGCGTTGCCACGGCACATCCTTCGGGCAGACGTGAAGCGCCCAGCCCACCTGACGGGCCATGCGGGGATTGCCGGCCAGAAAGGCGATCTGTCCGTAGCTTATGACATGGCCGGGAGGCACGGAGCGCACGATGTCGTAGACCTGTTCGAAGAAGTTCATGGCAATGCGGCTGGAAGGTGAGATGTGACGGTGAAGGAACGCTGTCAGAAATGACGTTCCATGACAAGCTTTTCGTCGTTTTCGTGCACGACGCAGAAGCCCGTTCTGCGGTAAAGACGGCGCGCGGGACTGTTTTTCTGTGCGGAGAGCGAGAGCGCGAAAGCCTGTTTTCAGCGTCCGCCGCGGATTGCTGCCTTTTTATGACCGTTACGCAGCGAGGAGGCCATGTTCCACCAGGCGAAAAGAAAAGTAAGGGAACTCAGCGTCCACGTGGCGGGATAGATCCAGTAGATGGTGGCGATGGTGGGGAAGAATGTCATGAGTGTGGAGAGCGTGCCCACGCGTACGACGCACCAGCAGATGAGTATGATCGCCATGGCAAACAATGGTCGTCCTGCGCCGCGGAACGCGGCGGCAAGGCAGTGCGTGCAGGCGGGCAGAACATAGAAGGGGGCGGCTACGCGGGCATAGTCGGCGCCGAGGCGGATGACTTCAGCGTCGGTGCTGAAAACAGCCATGAGTTCGTCACGCCATAAAAAGACGCCCACGCCGATGAGTCCGGCCAGAATCATGGAAAGGGCGAGGCCGAAGCCCATGCCCGACCGGACGCGCAGGGGGTGACGGGCTCCGGTGTTCTGTCCCACAAAGGTGGCAAGGGCAAGCGCCAGGCTCATGACCGGAATGAGGCAGAAGCCCTCAATTTTCTGATAGGCTCCGCATCCTGCCATGGCTGCGGGGCCGAACAGGTTGATGTGGCTTTGAATGACCACATTGGACAGGCCGATGACGCAGTTCTGCATGCCGGAGGGGAAACCGTATACGGCAAGCGGCCGCAGGCAGTGGGCGTGAAAGCGTATGCTGCGCAGGGAAAGATGGCAGGGCGCGCTTGCCCGGCACAGAACGAAGCCGCAGAGCAGCGCGGAAAGAAGCTGGGAAATGACGGTGGCCGCAGCGGCCGACCAGACGCCCCAGTGACAGAGACTGATGAAGGCCACGTCGAGAACGACGTTGACGACGGAGGAAAGTACGAGAAAGTACAGGGGATAGCGACTGTTGCCCACGGCCTGAAGGATGCTGGCAAGAACGTTGTAGATGACGAGTCCGAGGGAACCCGCAAAATATACGCGCAGATACTGGGCCGTTTCCGCAAAGATATCGGTCGGGGTGTTCATCCAGCGCAGAATCTGCGGCGTGAACAGAACGCCGAACGCCGTGAGGAAAAGTCCTGCTGCCATGCCGAAGGCCACGAGCGTGTGGACCAGGTGGCGCATGTCCCGGAAGCGTGCCGCACCGAAGGCCTGTGCGATGACTACCCCCGCACCGAGACTGATGCCGTTGATGAATCCCACGAGCAGGAAGATGAGGTTGCTTGTGCCGCTTACGGCAGCAAGAGCATTTTCGCCGAGAAGATTGCCCACAATGAGGGAGTCGGCGGCGTTGTAAAGCTGCTGGAAAAAATTGCCGATAATCAGGGGCACGGCGAAGAAGGTGATGGCCTTCCAGATGGAGCCCGAAGTCATGGTGTTCTTTGTCGTGCGCATGAAGGCATCCGGAAAAGTGCTGCGTGGCAGAGAGGACTGGCAGCGTGAGATTCGAGCCGAAAATCCGGCGGCATGGGCATTGACGGATTACAGGCGTGCGTTTTGCAAAAGGCATGATTGCGACTGCCCCGGTTGAGACACCGGTTCTGCCATGCTCCTCCCGGGTGTCTGCAGAAGGGAAGGGGCGGCAGGGCGTTCTCTGGAGTTCAGGCACAAAAAAGCCCCGGAAGCCGGGCTTCCGGGGCCGGAATGCCTATTCCCACTCGATGGTTGACGGCGGCTTGGAGGAGATGTCGTACACTACGCGGTTGACGCCCTTCACCTCGTTGATGATGCGGCCGGAAATTCTGGCCAGCAGATCAGCGGGCAGACGCGCCCAGTCGGCGGTCATGGCGTCCACGCTTTCCACGATGCGCAGAGCGATGACGTGTTCGTAGGTACGGCCGTCGCCCATGACGCCCACGGTCTTGAGCGGCAGAAGAACGGCAAATCCCTGCCATACCTTGCGGTACCAGCCGGAGGCGCGCAGTTCTTCCATGACGATGACGTCGGCCTTGCGCAGGATCTCAAGACGGGGCCTGGTCACTTCGCCGATGACGCGGATGGCAAGACCCGGACCGGGGAAGGGATGACGCCACAGGATGGATTCGGGAATGCCGAGTTCCGCGCCCACGGCGCGCACTTCGTCCTTGAAGAGCTCGCGCAGCGGTTCGATGAGCTTCATGTTCATCTTTTCCGGCAGGCCGCCCACGTTGTGATGGCTCTTGATGACGGCGCTCGGTCCCTTGTAGGACACGGATTCGATGACGTCGGGATACAGGGTGCCCTGAGCCAGGTACTTCACGTCGTGACCGGCGTCCTTGATGGCCTTGGCTTCCTTGTCGAACACGTCGATGAAGGTATGGCCGATGATCTTGCGCTTCTTTTCCGGGTCGTCCACACCGGCAAGCAGGTCGAGGAACAGATCGGAGGCCTGAACGTACTTGAGGTTCAGGTTGAAGTGTTCGCGCAGGTAGCCCACGACTTCTTCGCCTTCGTTCTGACGAAGCACGCCGTTGTCCACGAAGATGCAGTGCAGCTGCTGACCGATGGCCTTGTTGAGCAGCACGGCCACAACCGTGGAATCCACGCCGCCGGAAAGGGCGCAGATGACATGGCTGTCGCCCACGGTTTCTCTGACCTGCTTAACCACGCGTTCCACGAAGGAGCTCATGGACCAGTCAGGAGTGATCTTCGCCACCTTGAAGAGGAAGTTCTGAATCATCTGCGCGCCGTCCTCGGAGTGATGCACTTCGGGATGGAACTGCAGGGCATAGATGCGGCGCTCGTCGCAGCTCATGGCGGCTACGTCGAGCGTGGCGGTACGGCCGGTGACGATGAAGCCAGGGGGAGGGGTCTGTACCTTGTCGCCGTGGGACATCCACACACGGGAGCTTCTGCCCTCGGCGAGGGATGCTATGCCGTCCCACAGCGGGCAGTCGGCGACCTTTTCAAAGTCGGCGGGACCGTATTCGCGGGTTTCGGACTGGGCGAGCACGCCGCCGAGTTCATGGGCGAGAAGCTGCATGCCATAGCAGATGCCGAGCACCGGCACACCGAGCTCAAGAAGTCCCTTGTCGAGACGGGGAGCGTCTTTTTCGCCCACGCTGGCGGGGCCACCGGAGAGGATGATGGCGTCGGGATGCATGGCGGCCACGGCGCTTGCGGACGTGACGCAGGGATGAATTTCGGAATATACTCCGGCCTCGCGCACGCGACGGGCGATGAGCTGGGTAACTTGGGAACCGAAGTCGAGAATGATGACTTTGGACATGGGCTTTCCGGAAAGTTGAGGCCCTGCCTCGCCGAAATCAGGGGAAGCAGGGCCGTGTTGCTTTTAATTTTCCACCTTGTAGTTGGGGGCTTCCTTGGTGATGATGACGTCGTGGACGTGGCTTTCACGCAGACCGGAGGCGGAAATTTCCACCATATGGGCCTTCTGATACAGCTCATCCAGCGTGGAGGCTCCCAGGTAGCCCATGCCGGAGCGCAGGCCGCCCACGAGCTGGAACACGGTGTCGGACACCGGACCGCGCGCAGGCACGCGACCCACGATGCCTTCAGGCACCAGTTTCTTGGTGGGGTTCTGGAAGTAGCGGTCGGCGCTGCCGGCGCGCATGGCGTCGATGGAGCCCATGCCGCGGTAGGTCTTGTAGGCGCGGCCCTGATAGAGAATGGTTTCGCCCGGGCTTTCGTCGGTACCGGCGAGCATGCTGCCGATCATGACGGTGTGGGCGCCGCAGGCAAGCGCCTTCACAATGTCGCCGGAGAACTTGAGGCCGCCGTCGGCGATGCAGCAGCGGTCGGCTTCACGGGCGGCGCGGCTGCCTTCCATGACGGCCGTCACCTGAGGAACGCCCACGCCGGCCACCACGCGGGTGGTGCAGATGGAGCCGGGGCCGATGCCGACCTTCACGGTATCCGCGCCGGCCTTGATGAGGGCCTTGGCGCCTTCGTAGGTGGCTATGTTGCCCGCGATGAGCTGGCAGTTCGGGAAGGTGGTGCGCAGCATTTCCACGCTGCGGAGCACGTTGGCGGAATGGCCGTGAGCGCAGTCGAGCACGATTACGTCGACGCCGGCGGCGAGCAGCTCGGAGGCACGGTATTCGCAGTCCTTGCTGATGCTGACGGCGGCGCCTACGCGCAGGCGGCCCTTGTCGTCCTTGCTGGCGTTGGGATACTGCTGCACCTTGTCGATGTCCTTCATGGTGATGAGGCCGCGCAGCTGGCGGTTTTCATCCACAACGAGGAGCTTTTCGATGCGATGGGCGTGCAGGTGATGCTTGGCTTCTTCAAGCGTGGTGCCCACGGGCACGGTCACGAGGTTTTCGCGGGTCATCACTTCGCAGACAAGCGTGGTCTGCGGTTCGGTGACGAAGCGTACGTCACGATTGGTCAGAATGCCCACGAGGGCGCTGTTCTTCACCACCGGCAGACCCGAAACGCGGAAGTCGGACATGAGGTCGAGGGCATGCTGCACCGTGTCGTCGGGAGCGACGGTCACGGGGTCGAGAATCATGCCGCTTTCGGACTTCTTGACCTTTTCCACCTCGAGGCGCTGGCGGGCGACATCCATATTCTTGTGAATGATGCCTATGCCGCCCTGACGGGCCATGGAAATGGCCATTTCGGCTTCCGTTACGGTATCCATGGCGGCAGAGATGAAGGGTACGCCGAGCTTGATGCTGGGAGTCAGCCATGCCGACACGTCGACCATGTCCGGGGTGACTTCCGAATATTCGGGAACCAGAAGGACATCGTCGAATGTCAATGCCTTGCCAAGCACAGTGGCCATATGTTTCCTCCGGAGTTGGATTAAAATCGGAAAAAGATAGGTCAGGATATCGAGGTGCTCTGTACCTGTCAACAGCGCAAATCATGTCAGTCTCACGCAGTTTTCGGCGTGACGGAAAAAGGTCGTGAAAAAGGCCGGAAAGCGAACTTTCCGGCCTTTGCGTCGTGACGGAAATGGATGAAGGATCAGCAGCGCAGGTTCGATCCCTGATTGGAATTGCGGGAAATGGTTTCTTCCGCGGCGTCACATTCTGCAGATTCTTCTGCGGGTTTTTCTTCGACTTCATCGCAGCGCAGGTTGGAATCGCGGCTGGAGCTTCTGGAAATGGCCTCTTCTGCGGCGTCGCATTCGGCGTCATCCTTCGCTTCTTCGACGGAATCGCTGCAGCGCAGATTGGACGCCTGGCTGGAATTGCGGGAAATGGTTTCTTCTACGGCGTCGCACTCATGATCTGAAGACGCGCCGTTCATGGCGTTGCGCAGCCGCTGTTCGTCCTCATGAGAGAGCGAGGTCTGAATGATGGTTCCGCCCGTGCCGGCAAGTTCCTGAAGGGCCTTGTCCATGGTGATGCTGCGGAAGAGAATGAACAGCATGGAACCACCGGGCTTGAGCTTGCTGCCGAGTTCCTTCATGAACTGGTCGTCGATGCCCACGTCGGCCAGAGCGCCGGAAATGGCTCCGGCCCCGGCTCCAACGGCGGCGCCGAGCAGAGGATTCATGAAAAGCAGACCTATGAGGAGGCCCCAGAAACCGCCGGAAACGGCTCCTGCGCCCGTAAGGTTGTGAAGCTGAAGCAGCTTTATCTTTCCGTCCTGCTTGCGGACGGCGATCACGGCGTCTTCCAGATCGACAAGATATTCCTGCTGCATTTTGAGAAGCCGCAGACGTACTTCTTCAGCCTGAAACTCATTGGGGTAGGCAACGACGACAAGAGTACTCATGGAACCTCCTTTTTTTATAGAGGTAACATGGCTGCTGGCAAAAAGCTATGAGTATGGTGAAGAAATATGCAGCGGGTGTGAAGTTATTTTCTGCACCAGTAGATTGGTCGTGCTTTGATGTGGCGGCCTTTTAGAAGAAGATGCATGGGAAAAAAAGAGCGTTTATTCTCTTGTCATATGAAGAATGGGGAAGGGCAGGCCGAGGCCGTCGGTTTCGCTTCGTCCGGATACCGTGAATCCCTTATGCAGATAAAAGCCGACGGCCTGAGGGTTCTGTTCGTTGACGTCGAGCCGACGTGCGCCGCGATTCATGGCTTCACGAAGCAGCGCGCCGCCCGTGCCCTGTCCTCGAAAACGGGCGTCGACGAAAAGCATGTCCACGCACTCGCCGTCCATGCCGAGAAAGCCGACGGGCCTTGCCTCTTCCGTGGCGACGAAAAGTACGGGAACCTTGCGCAGACAGTCGAGAACGATCGGTCGGAGCAGAATGATGTCCTGATTGGACAAAAAGTCGTGTGTCGCCGTTACCGAGGATTCCCAGACGAGCAGAAGACAGCCGAGCAGAGATTCCGGGCGATCTTTTCGTTCTTCGATGGTCATGAAAACTCCGATGCGTGTTGAGGGCTCAAAAAAGACGTGCCGGAGCGAAAAAGTCGGACAGCATAATGCGTCCTGCGCTGGGGAAGGGGCGTTTGTTCCGGCTTTTGGGAAAAGGCAGCAAAAAGGGCCATGAAGGTGTAATCTTCATGGCCCTGCGATTACTTCTTTTCTCTCTTTGCGTGGGCGGAGCGCAGGTGCAGACGCATGGGGGCATGGCGTATGCCGAAGATGCGCCGCAGAGAACGTTCCAGATAGCGGGCGTAGGAGGGAGCCACGCGATCGGCGTCGTTGACGAAGCACACAAAGGTCGGCGGCTCGCTTTCGGCCTGGGTGAGATAGAAGAACTTGGGGCGCACGCGGCGTACCACGGGAGCCTGATGACGGGTAAGCGTTTCTTCCATCGCGCGGTTGAGCAGACCGGTGGACACGCGGGTGCCGCATTCGGCGTAGATGCGCTCGGCCAGCGGAATGAGCTTGCCGAGACCCTCGCCCGTGCGCGCGCTCGTGGGGACAAGCGGTACGTGGTAGCAGAAGCTGAGTTCTTCCTGAAGATTCTTCATGAGCTCGGTGCGCGCCTTCACGGGAATGAGGTCTATCTTGTTCACGATGATGAGGAAGGGCGTCTTGCGCTCGTCGAGAAGCTCGATGAGGCGCTTGTCCTGGGTGGTGAGGCCTTCGGTGGCGTCCAGCAGAAGGAAGGTCACGTCGGCCTTGGTGGTGCTCTTGAGCGAGGAGTTCACGGAAAAGCGTTCCACCGTGTCCGTGATGCGGGAGCGGCGACGCACGCCCGCAGTGTCTACGAAGGTGTAGGTCTTGCCGTTCTTTTCCACGGTCACGTCCACGCTGTCGCGCGTAGTGCCGGCCTGATCGCTGACGATCATGCGGTCCTCGCCGATGAAGGCGTTCGTCATGGAGGACTTGCCCGCGTTGGGGCGACCGAGCAGACACAGACGCAGATGATCCGTCACCTTGCGGCGGCGGATGCCGGGCTTGTCGCGGTCTTCCTCCAGGTCTTCCTGCTCTCCGCTTTCTTCCTCGTCGCCGAAGCCATCGTCTTCGGGCAGCATGTCGCGGATTTCTTCCTCGAGCGCGCGCAGGTTGTGTCCGTGTTCCGCAGAGCAGGCGATGAGGGGAAAGCCGAGTCCGTGGAACTCCGCAAGCATGAGCTCTTCCTTTTCTGCCCCGTCTACCTTGTTGACCACCAGCAGAATGGGCTTGTCGCAGCGGCGCAGATAGGAGGCCAGGTGTTCGTCAAAGGGCATGAGACCGTCGCGGCCGTCCACTACCATGCAGATGACGTCGGCTTCCTTGAGCGCGGCCTCGGCCTGACGCAGAATGTCGGCTTCAAAGCCGCGGATGCCCGCGGGGCCTTCGGCCACAGCCTGATGATGGTCGAGCGTGATGCCGCCCGTATCAACGATGGCGAAGTCACGGCCGTAGCGGGAGCGCACCACGCCTTCCATGCGGTCGCGCGTCACGCCGGGACGGTCGTGGGTGATGGCGCGGTTGCTGCGGATGAGGCGGTTGAACAGGGTGGACTTGCCCACATTGGGGCGACCCAGCAGAACGACTTTGGGCATCATGGGCGCACACCTCGAGAGTGTCTGGAGTTAAGGCAGGCCGTGCGGCCGCCCGTGCATGAAAAGGGAGCATCGGACAGAACGGAGGGAATCTTTTACGCTCAACTGCGCCGTCTGTCCAACATTTTTAGAATACCCCCTCTGAACAGAGGAAATCAAGCGAAGAAAATTTTTCATGTAACTATTTGAAATATCATAAAAAATAAAAAAATCCTTGCAATATTCCGCTAATTCGTCTATAAAAATCGTTCTTTCAGCTACAGCATAGACATTTCCATATAACGGAGTTCCGCCATGACCCGCAAAGATCGTACGGAAGGTATTTACAGCCGTCGCGAAGTGCTCGACGAGAGCGAACGCCGCCAGTACAACCTCATTCAGCTCAAGGATCTGCTTTCCTACGCCTACCGCTACTCGGAAGACGTGAAGAAGCGTTTCGACCGCGCGCAGTTCAACGTTGAGAAGTTCAAGACCCTGTCCGACCTCAAGCACATTCCCATCCTTAAAAAGAAGGAACTCATCTTCCTGCAGACCATGGGTCCCCGCCTCGGCGGTCTGCTTACCAAGGACATCGGCGAGCTGCGTCGCGTGTTCCTTTCCCCCGGCCCCATCTTTGACCCCGAAGACCGCAACGACGATTACTGGGGATACACGGAAGCCTTCTATTCCGTGGGCTTCCGTCCCGGGGACGCCGTGCAGGTGACCTTCAACTACCATCTCGCGCCTGCGGGCCTCATGTTTGAGGAGCCCCTGCGCAATCTTGGCTGCGCCTCCATTCCCGCCGGTCCTACCGACGCCGCCACGCAGCTTGACATCATGCAGAAGCTGCGCGTGTCCGGCTACGTGGGTACGCCGAGCTTCCTCATGCATCTTGCCCAGCGTGCCGAAGAAAAGGGACTCAATCTGCGCAAGGATCTCTTCCTTGAAGTGGCCTTCGTCACCGGCGAGCGTCTGTCGGAAAAGATCCGCAGTCAGATGGAGAAGAAGTACGACATCATCATGCGTCAGGGCTACGGCACGGCCGACGTGGGCTGCATAGGCTACGAGTGCTTCCAGAAGAACGGTCTGCACATTTCCAACCGCTGCTATGTGGAAATCTGCCATCCCGACACGGGCATTCCGCTCAAGGACGGCGAAGTGGGCGAAGTGGTGGTCACCGCTTTCAACAAGACCTATCCTCTGATCCGTCTTGCCACGGGTGACCTCTCCTACATTGATCGTACGCCCTGCTCCTGCGGTCGTACCAGTCCCCGCCTCGGCAGCATCGTCGGCCGCGTGGACACCACCGCCCGAATTAAGGGCATGTTCGTCTATCCCCATCAGGTGGAACAGGTCATGGCCCGCTTCGAGGAAATCAAGCGCTGGCAGATCGAAGTCACCAATCCCGGCGGCGTGGACGAAATGGTGCTCTACATCGAAGCGAGCAACTTCAAGCGCAAGGAAGAGCTCCAGCATCTGTTCCGTGAACGCATCAAGCTGCGTCCCGAACTGCGCATCCTCGCGCCTGGCAGCCTGCCGCCTCAGATCAAGCCCATTGAAGACAAGCGCGTGTGGGACTGATGTCCGCAGGCTCTTCACACGCACGGTGTGAAGACGGCATTTTTGGGAAGGGCGGCCATCCTCAGGGTGGCCGCCCTTTTTTGGAAACGGCGTCGGGCGATAGATGTCCGCATCCCTATTTTTCGGTACAGCCAGCCCCCTGAAGTCGGACGAACTTCGGGATGAAGTCTTCCTGTCGGGCGCTCATGAAGAGAAGCGAAGCAGGAATCTCAGAGTCTGATTGAACGCTTTTCGGAGAAGAACCCCTGAACATGACGCCGTTTCCTTTTTCAGAGTTTCCGTCACCGTCATTCAAAGGAGGAAAAACATGATCCGCAGGCCCGCACAGCGACTCGTGCGTTCGGAAAACTGGGCTTGTTCCGACAGGCCGTGCGGATGGAAGCTGTGTTTTTTCAATGAATTTCCAGACAATCTTGACAAATGGCAGAGTTTTACTAAAAATATCGACATTCGACAAACTATTCGTGTCACCTTTCATTTTGTGAGGACATCATGGATATTAAAGTTGTTTCCACCACCGCGGCGCCTGCTGCCATCGGTCCGTACTCTCAGGGCATTCAGGCCGGAGGGCTGACGTTTTTCTCCGGACAGCTCGGGCTCGATCCTGCCACGGGCAAGCTGGCCGAAGGCGGCGTCAAGGCTCAGGCCGAGCAGTCGCTCAAAAACATTGCGGCTCTGCTTGCTGCCGTGGGTGCGACCGCTTCCGACATTGTGAAGACCACCATTTTTCTGGTGGACATCGCGGATTTTTCTGCGGTGAACGAAGTTTACGGCAAGTTCTTTGACGGCGCTTATCCCGCCCGTTCCTGCGTGGCGGTGCATCAGCTTCCCATGAACGCTCTGGTGGAGATCGAGGTCGTAGTGGCCAAGTAACTCTGTAACCGGGCTTTCGGCGCATGCCGAAGCCCGGTTTTGCTTTGCGTACAGGAGGACAGAAGAAAAAAGAAAAACGACGGCAGAGACCATTCGTGCCGCCACGGCGTCGAAACGCCTGATCGGCATGGATGCGAGAAGAATCCCAACGTGTTTACATTGAGAGTCGCCATGTCAACTCGTTCAGGTCTTCCCGTCCAGATGGGCATCGGTATGGTTCTCGGCATTGTGGTTGGCGCCATGGCTCCAACCTTCAACTTGGATGCAGGCTGGTTCAAGCCTCTCGGCGATCTGTTCATCACTCTTGTGCGCATGGTCGTGGTGCCGCTTGTGTTCACCACCCTCGTGGCAGGCGCGGCAAGCGTGTGCGACGTGAAGGAACTCGGGCGAGTGGCGTCGAAAACGATCCTCTATTATCTGCTCACGACGACTGCGGCCGTCATCATCGGTCTTGTGCTCGCCAATCTGCTTCGCCCCGGTCTCGGATTGACGCTTTCCATGGAAAACCTGCAGGTCAGGGACGTTTCCGCTCCTCCGCTCATCAAGGTGCTCATGGACATCGTTCCCCTGAACCCCATTGACGCTCTGGCCAAGGGCAACATGCTTCAGGTCATCTTTTTCGCCATGCTTTTCGGGTTTGCGCTCAGCATGCTCGGCGACAGAGGGCGTCCCGCCTTCGTGTTCTTCGATTCCTGTGCCGAAGTCATGATCAAGGTAACCGGCATTGTCATGCATTACGCGCCCATTGGCGTGTTCGGACTCATGGCCTTCACGGTGGCCAATCATGGCCTCAGCGTGCTTCTGCCGCTCATTAAGCTGGTCGGCGTCATGTATCTGGCCTGCATCCTTCAGATTATGCTGGTCTATCTGCCATGCGCCAGAATGTCCGGTCTTACGCCGCCCGTCTTTTTGAAGGGGCTTTCCGAGCCTCTCATGATTGCCTTTTCTACCTGTTCCTCCGCAGCCGCCCTTTCTTCCAATCTGCTTTCCGTGCAGAAGCTTGGTGCATCCAGATCTGTTTCCAGCTTTTCCATCCCGCTCGGCAATACCATCAACATGGACGGCGCGGCCATATTCGCTGCGGAAGTCTACGGCATTTCCATGCCTGTGGACAAGCAGCTCACCGTCATTCTGCTTGCGGTGCTTGCTTCCATAGGTTCCATGGGTGTGCCCGGCGCGGCCCTCATCATGATCACCATGGTATTCACGCAGGTGGGCATTCCGCTGGAAGCCATAGCCCTTGTTGCCGGTGTCGATCGCGTCATGGACATGGCCCGTACGTCCATCAACGTTCTCGGCGACGCCGCAGGCGCCGTACTGGTCTCCAGACTGGAAAACAACGGCGAGTGCAGAGAATGACCGTAGTGCAGCGTTTTTCCGATCATCTGCCTGTGCCCCGGACCATAGGCATTGTGGGAGGGCTTGGTCCCTACGCCGGCTATGACCTCGTGCGCAAGATTTTTCGATGGACGAAGGCCGGAGGGGATCAGGATCATCTCCCCATCATGCTGCATTCCTTTCCCGGATGGATTCCCGGACGCCCCTCCTTTCTTCTGGGGCAGACAGAGGAAAACCCCGGGGAGGACATAGGCGGCATCATGGAACAGCTCGCGAGGAATGGGGCGACCGTCATAGGCATGCCCTGCAACACGGCGCACAGTCCACGCATTCTCAATGTGGCGCTTGAACGTCTGCGGCGGACCGGCCTTGACGTAACCTTCGTATCCATCATTGAGAGTGCCGTGAGAGAGGTACGCGAACTCTGCCCCGGCGGAGGCCGCATAGGCCTCATGGGCACGGTGGCCACGCTGCAGACCCGCCTGTACCAGGATGAGCTGGAAAAGGCGGGCCTTGAGCCGGTACTTCCCGATGGGAACGACTGCGCCCTTGTTCAGCGCGCCATCAGCGATCCCGAGTTCGGGATCAAGGCTTTTTCCGATCCGGTTTCCCCGAAGGCGTGTCAGATCCTGCTTGATGTCGCGCATCGTCTTGTGGAGGAAAAGCGGGTCTCCGTAGTGCTCCTTGGCTGCACGGAAATTCCGGTGGCGGTCACTGAGTCCCGTCTGTGGGATGCTCCTGTCGTGGACGCCACAAGCGTGCTCGCTCGGGAACTGATCCGGGCCAGTTGCCCGGAACGACTCAAGGAATCCTCAACGTTTCAACTCTAAGGAAGGACACATCATGAATCTCGCCAAGTTCCCCCGTCGCGGCTATGTGAAGGAAGCCACTCCCATCGAATATCTCCCCAACTTTTCCAGAGCTCTGGGAAATAAGGTCAACGTCTATATCAAGCGTGACGACCTTCTTCCCGGCTGCGCCGGAGGCAACAAGACCCGTAAGCTGGACTTCTGCATTGCCGACGCTCTGGCTCAGAGGGCGGATACGCTCATTACCTGCGGCGCCGTGCAGTCCAACCACTGCCGTCTGACGCTTGCCTGGGCCGTGCACGAAGGCCTTGACTGCCATCTGGTACTTGAGGAGCGCGTGAAGGGCAGCTACAACCCCGAGGCGTCGGGCAACAACTTCCTCTATCGTCTGCTCGGCGTGAAGAGCATCACCGTGGTGCCCGGAGGCTCGCCCATGATGGAGGAAATGGAAAAGGTGGCGGAAAAGCTGCGGGCGGAAGGCAAAAAGCCCTATATCATTCCCGGCGGCGCCTCCAACCACATCGGCGCTCTCGGCTATGTGTCCTGTGCGCAGGAAATCATGCAGCAGATGTTCGACATGGGGCTGAACTTCGACCATCTGGTGGTGCCGAGCGGCAGCGCCGGAACTCATGCCGGCATGATTGCAGGTTTTTACGGCAACAACATGAACATTCCCATGTCCGGCATCGACGTGAGCCGCCCCGGCGACGTGCAGCGCGGCATCGTGCACAAGCTGGCCCAGGAGACGCTGGACTTCATAGGTGCAGGCATCACGCTTCCCGAAGACAAGGTGGTGTGCTTCGGAGACTACTATCAGCCCGGCTATTCCATACCCAACGACGGCATGGTGGAGGCCGTGAAGATGCTCGCCCGCACCGAGGCCATTCTGCTCGATCCCGTCTACAGCGGCAAGGCCATGTCCGGCATGATCGACCTTATCCGCAAGGACTACTTCCCGAAGGGCGCCAACGTGCTCTTCCTGCATACCGGCGGTTCTCCGGCTCTGTACGCGTACCTGCCCACCTTCCGCTAACGGTCGTCACTGTTTCGACGGGCTGAACGGTTCGCCTCCCTGAAATCTTCACGGTTTCGGGGAGGCTTTTTTTTCGAGTCTCAAACAGCGCGCACTTTTCAATTTTGAAAAAATTTGACACAATCTTTCGTTGAAGACCTTTTGTCCTCCGTATCTGCAGTATGGCCGAATGTCGACAGTGCGGAGTCTGTATGGAACGGGCATGACAACGCTCCGTCATGAATGTGACAGAACGGTCTTCGAGCCGTTCCGGGAGGATGTTGTTCAGATGCGGCGAGCTCTTTACCGGAAGGAGTGCCGTTCACCACGATACCACCTGTCATCCTATGCAGTTCAAAAAAGAAACATACAGTACCAAGGCCGCCGAATACATACGAAGTCTCATCCGCTCCGGGGTACTTTTACCCGGACAGCCCGTGCGCGAGGCACAGATATCGGAAAAGCTCAACATCAGTCGTGCGCCCATACGGGAAGCCCTGCTTATGCTGGCTCATCAGGGACTCATCTGTTCTGAGCCGCAGAAAGGCAAGCACGTTCGTGCCATGAGTGCCAAGGAAATTTATGACAGTTATGAGGTTGCGGGCATTCTTGAAGGGGCTGCCGTGGCACAGTCGCTGCCTTTGTGGACGCAGAAGGAGCATAATGCCTTTAATGAGGTAGTGCGCAGGCTCGACGAACAGGTGAACTATGCCGTGCATCCGGACACGCTTGCGGAAATAGACGAGGCCTTTCATATGACGCTGCTTTCCGCCTGCCCCAATGAGCGCCTCATCGACATTGCGCGCACGTCCTGTTCGTCGCTCGCGAAATTTCTGTACTATACCTACTGGCGTACGATGTTCACGCCCCGTGAGTTCTACGAACGCCATCATCTCATTGCCGAGACGGTGCGTGAAGGAGACGGCAGAAACATTGAAATGGTGCTGAGGCAGCACTATGAGGAGGTCGGCGTCCGCCTTTCCGAGCTTGTATACGACGAAAAGGAAGGCAGGTGCTGACGGTGGTCGACGCCTTTTGAGCTCTGAACCATGACGCCCGCGTGTTGCGGGCGTTTTTTTGTATGCAGCCTCTTTTGTCTTTGAGGCGTGCGACAAAGACGATCGGGCAGAGGTATTTTAAAGAGTCATGCGTCCGTGCGTCATGCGGCGCTTTCAGATGGGATTCGGTGCAGAACGCTTAGTTGTTGATCCACACCTCGCCAATGATGCGGAATTCTCCTTCTTTGTCGGGCATCCAGTACAGTGCCTGCACGCCGTGATGATACACGCCCTTGCGCTGATAGCTCTTGATGAAGCATGAGACCCAGTATCCTGGGCCGGCCAGCAGGCGTATTCCTTCGCGATCGAGAAAAAGGTCTTCCTGCCGCCGGAAGTCGGAGCGCATTCTTTTGCGCAGCGACGAGAATTTTTCCCGGCTGGCACGAGGGTAGTTCTGTCTGTCGTACATGTTGAAGATTTCTTCGGAGTTGTGCTGCCTGTTGTCCATCCAGAGCAGCGTCTGACGTAGCACCTTTTCATCGTCTCCCGAAGGCGCGGGAGAGAGCGTTCCTGCGGGGGAGGAGGGCTGCGCTGCGGCAAGCTCGCTCCCGGCGGGCAGAGGCTCGGGCAGTGTTTCGTCCGTCGAGGGCGGCGTCGCCGGAAGAGAAGGAACGCCGTCGTTCGTGCCGTTCATGCCGGACGGACCGGAAAGCGGCGCTTCCTTGGAACTGGAACCGGGCAGGGAGGCAAGAGGGGAGGGCAGAAGGAAGGGAGACCCCTCCAGGTGTTCGGCAATGACGACCGGCGTGCCCGGCGCAAGCAGATGCAGAAGATCCGTGAGTTCGTACTGATCTATGGCCATGCAGCCGCGCGTGGTGAGCCCCGTGATGGGCTGCCCCTTGCTGTGCAGCCATATGCCGCTGCCGGTCTTGCCGCGCAGTCTGTCCGCGGGATTGGGATAGTTAAGGTTGAAGGCGTGCGGCCCGTATTCCATGAAGTCGAGCTTCTGCGTGATCTTGTGCGTGATGAAGTACACGCCTTCGGGCGTGCGCAGGTCGCCTTCCTTCTGCTTGTCGCCCTCAAGGCGTCCGTGTATGCATTCGAACTGCCGGGTGACCGAGGGGGCGCCGCCTTCCGTTTCCACCTGAAAGAGCAGCTTGCGCGACTTGTCGGCGGCAAGGAAGTATTCCGGCGAATGGGAAGAGAGTCTGGCCGTCCATGAGGCGGCGGCCGGCAACGGCAGCGTCAGGCAGAAAAGCAGAAGAAAAAGGAGGCGGAACAAGGGAGTCTCCTTGGTTGAAATCGCAGGTGGAAAAGCACGACCGCCTTCTGTTTTTAAAGGAAAACGTCCGGGAAGACAATGGAGGACATGAAAAGAGCGCCGCTCCCGAAATGGAGAAAGCGGCGCTCTGTGATGAGGGAACGGCGTGCGGATTATTGTTCCGCAAGCACGCGGTCGATGATTTCCGACTCATAGCGGGTATAGTGCTTGATGTCGAAAATGGCGTCGAGCTCGGCGGGGGAGAGATGCGCCTGAATTTCCGCGTCGGAACGGATGAGGTCCGGGAAGGACTTGTGGGTTTCCCAGCTCTCCATGGCGCGCTTCTGCACGACCACATAGGCCTGCTGACGGGGCATGTCCTTTTCGATGAGGGCGGTGAGCACGCGCTGGGAGAAGAACAGGCCGTAGCTGCCCCACAGGTTGCGTTCCACGTTTTCAGGCAGGATGCGCAGGCCTTCGAGCAGACGGTTCAGGCGATGCAGCACGTAGTCCATGAGAATGGTGGAGTCGGGGGTAATGATGCGTTCCACCGAGGAGTGGCTGATGTCGCGTTCATGCCACAGGGCCTGGTTCTCCATGGATGCAAGAGAGTTGGAGCGGATGACGCGGGCGAGTCCGCACATGTTTTCCGCGGAAATGGGATTGCGCTTGTGGGGCATGGCCGAGGAGCCCTTCTGGCCCTTGGCGAAGCCTTCTTCCACTTCGTGCACTTCCGTGCGCTGAAGGTGACGCAGCTCCACGCAGATGCGTTCCACCGTTCCGGCCGCAATGGCGAGGGCGGTGAAGTAGTGCGCGTAGCGGTCGCGCTGCACGATCTGGGTGGAAATGATGTCGGCCTTGAGTCCGAGGAGTTCGCAGGCGCGGGCTTCCACAGCGGGGGTGATGACGGTATAGGTGCCCATGGCGCCCGAGAGCTTGCCGGTGCGGATGTCTTCAATGGCGTCGGCAAAGCGCTTCTTGTCGCGCATGAACTCGGCATAGAATCCGGCGAACTTGAATCCGTAGGTCACAGGTTCCCCGTGCACGCCGTGGGAACGGCCCATGCAGATGAGTCCCTGATGCTTGCGGATGAAGGTGCGAAGAGTGCCGAGCACGAGGTCGAAGCCGTCCATGATGATCTTGCCGGCTTCCACCATCTGCAGGGCCATGGCGGTGTCCACGATGTCGGAAGAGGTGCAGCCCAGATGAATGAATCGGGCCGAGGGGCCGATCTTCTGTTCAAGATAGGTAAGGAAGGCGATGATGTCATGACGGGTCACGGATTCGATTTCGAGGATCTTGTCCACGTCGAAGTCCACGTCCTGCATGATGTTCTTCAGGTCTTCATCGGGAATGACGCCCTGTTCGTTCCAGGCCTGGCACACGGCCTGCTCCACCTTGAACCAGTAGCGGTAGCGGTTTTCCAGTGTCCACAGTCCGGCCATTTCGGGCCGGGAGTAACGTTCGATCATGGTGACCTCTATTTCGTTCCGGCGGGCGTTTCCGCGCTTTTTGCGGGGGCCGGGCTTTCGGTTTTGGGAGCGGCGTCGCCTTTGTCTTCCGGTTTGGAATCGGACACGGAAGGCACTCCCTTGCTCTTGTCGAAAAGATTGCTGGTCCCGTGCCCGTAGGAGGAGGCGAACCAGCCGCCGCCCTTGAGAATGAAGGAGGTGTTGGACATGACCCGATGGCAGGGTGAGCCGCAGTCGGGGCAGTTCTGGGTTTCGGCATTATCGCTGGAGCGAAGCCATTCTTCAAAGGTTTTCCGGCAGTGCGGGCAGGCGTATTCGTAGATAGGCATGGGAAAAACAAAAAGTTTGTGCTGAAAAAAGGAACGGCGTGTCTGCAAAAAAAGCCGACACGCCGGAAAACTGACTCTGCAGCCGGAAGGCCGCAGAAACCCGCGAACCAGACTTACTTCTTGGCAGCGGCCTTGGCTTCACGGATGCGTTCCTTGATGCGCTGGGCACGACGATGACGGCGGCGATCAAGTTCCTTGGCGCGTTCAATCTTTTTATGGGCCATGAGATTGCTCCTTAAAAGAAAATGTATCCAGAAGATATAAACTCTCCG